>JBJEQN010000054.1:47775-59978 GCA_051881775.1 Oscillospiraceae bacterium
CGCACAAAAAAAGCGCACCCGTACAAACGGATGCGCAGATATATGCAGAGATATATTCCTATAGTGAAAGTCCGGGCGGACACATCACAAGCAGCCGTTTTGAATTATTATGTTCTATTTTAAGTATTGTCATGGCTTCCGCCCTCCTTTCATAAAATTTTGATGAATATTCATACGCTTTAAAGCTTGATGATAAGACTATCACACTTTTTTTGATTTGTCAAGCATTTTTTAACATCTTATCGTTTTCAGCTTCATTTCCGATACCGACCGGCTTACATCACTTGGTTTTTACCGTTACAATGTCCGATTTTGTCATTGTTGTCCATTCACCGTCAATATAAGCACGGATAATGTAGCTGTATTCCGTATCCGATTTAAGATTGGTTATCCTTACCGAAGTCTTTTCCGTTTCAGCAAGCTTTACTGCCTTGCCGTTCACATATTTGTATACGGCATACTTTTCTGCACCGTTAACAGGAGTCCATTTGAGCCTTACGCTGTTCTCGGTGGAAGACGCTGTTACCGCAGGCTTGTTGGCAAGAGTAACGGTGACCTTGCCTGAATATGACATGGGCGACAATCTGCCGTTAAGGTTGTATCTTACAAGGAACTTGTATGTTTCGCCTTTTTTCAGATACTTAACGGTAAAGGAAGTGCCTTCCGTTTCCTTAAGCTTTACATACTTTCCGTTCTTATACTGGTACACGGTATAACTCTTTGCTTTGCTTATATTGTTCCATGTCAGAGTAACGCCGGTTCCCTTGACCGTTGCTTTTAACTCAAGCTTCGGACGCTGTGCAACCGTTCTTGAGTAAGAATAAGAATAGCCGGAATCACCTGTCGTTGGAGTTGAAGGGGTAGGATTTGGTGTAGGAGTAGGTGTTGGTGTAGGTGTAGGGTCAGGCGTAGGCGTAGGTGTTGGTTCATCATCGTCATCGGAACCTGAGCCTGACGTTTCCCACTTTGCATAAAGGGTAATATCTCCTGTAACGGGAGAATCAAAATCATACTCCACAGTCAAGTCCGCATCTGTATACCAGCCTTCAAACGTAAAGCCCGATTTTTCGGGATCGGTCGGCTTGGAAGCTGCATTTCCTTCAAGAATGCTCTGAGGATCAACAGCACTTCCTCCGTTGCTGTCGAAGGTAACGGTGTAAAACGTTCCGACCTGTTTTCCGCAGTTGTCGCAGTAGCCGTTTGAATCATCATCATCGTGGCTTTCTCTTGCAACAACTGTTGTATCTCCGCTTGCGGTTCCGTCAAACTCGCTTCCGTTTACGGCAAGACACGCAAATTCATCTTCTACGTTATTATTCATGTCTGAACTGTCGTTATAGTTCGCCGTAAGAACATCATATGATCCGCTGTCGAGGTAATAGGTGGTGTCGATAACATTGCCGTCTTCGTCCACATATTTCACCTCAAAGAAGCCGTCAATTTCACAGCCATTATTATCATCATTAAGACGTACAGATAAGCCGTGCTTTTCATTCGCATCTACATAGCAGTTATCATAATACGAATATGTATCAACACTCAGAGTACCGCTCAGAGTAAGATTTTGGTTGCTGTAGATTTTGAATGGTGAATAAAACTTTACTACACAGCAATCATCGCATAATTTTCCATAACTTGTGGTATTGGTGTTACGAAATTCGCCGCTGCTGTTTATAATGGTCGCTTCATCAAAGAAGATACTTGCATTACTTATATAATCGCTTATGTCACTATCATATCCGAACTGTATACTCACATCAACATAAGCTCCGCCTATCTCATTGCTGCCTGTGAACCGGTAACTGCCGCCCTGCTTTGTCAGACTAATATAATAGCAATCACTATAATAATACTTATTAACCTCAATACCTTCAGGAAGACTTGCGGTGCCGTTTGCATAATCAACTACCTTGCTCAGGTCTACGGTTGAAGTGAACTATGCGGAAGCGGTGATACTCATGTCTGGCATGGACGGCGTTATGGGCGCAGCTATCATGCCTGCTGCAACTGCGGCAATGCAGAAGCAGGCGATGATCTTTTTCCTAAGGTTTCTTTTTTTGGTTGCTGACATATTAAATAACCTCCTGTAATTCATTCCTGTATTTATGATAATACTCCCCAAGGGGAACATCGTCATTCCAAGGTTTGCTTGCGCTGATATAATGGATAATTCCGTATTCCGTGCGGCGTGCGTCACGGTAGCGCTCTCTTGTTGTGGGAACGGGCGAAACGCAGAACTGCTCGATGTTTATGGTGTAATTCCATTTAAGGTCAAGCATTTTAACGCTGTCGTTGAAAAGGATATTAAGTGCGTCCTGGTCGTTGTACAGCCACTTCTTGCTGTTAAGAAGCTCCACCGCAGCCTTATCGGAAGTCAGCTTTCTGCACCGTTTTAGGTCAAAAAGAATAACTCCTGCATTAAAATAGTTTTCAACGTGCCTTATTCCCAGTATTTTTAAGCAGTAATCGTTGAAGTTATAAGGCTTTCCTTCATAGAAAAAGGCTTTTTTTGAACGGATATACTGCCTTGCCTCAACCATTTCCGCCGCAGCAACAGATTTTGCGCCAAGCTCCATATCGTAAAGCTCGGAAATATCCCCTTCAATAATAGTGTCACAGTCGATATAAAGCACACGGTCGTACTCTGCGAAAAGCTCACCGAGGATAAACAGGCGGTAGTTGGTCTCGGCGGTGATGTAGGTGCCTGTTCTGTCCTTAACGCTGTTATGATACTCCGACATATCCGTAAAGCGCACCGAAAGGTTCGGGAATTTCTCCGCAATGCGGCGTACATTATCCTTGTTCTGCTCCGAAATATCGCTGTGCAGGATGATTATCTCGTACTGTCTTGCTTTGTCCGCATTGCACATAAGCGAATATATAGAAACCGCCATATGCGGAGCGTAATTTTCATTTGAAGCGTAACACAAGGTCACGGTTTCATTTTTTATCACAGACAAATCATCACCCGTTTTTTGTTTTATCAGAATCAGCCATATTTCGCCCGATTATAATTTTAACACACTGTTCAAAATTTGTCAATCACCTTTTTGGGTGAAATAAGCCAAAATTTTTCAACAGAAAGCGGCAAATGAACACTCTTTTGCTGCATTATCACATCAATATCATTCTTCATCACTAAGATAATCCTCCACAATAAACCTTGGTCTATGCTTCGTTTCCAGATAGATCTTACCGATATACTCGCCGATAATACCGATCGCCAGCAGCTGCAGTCCTCCGATAGCCCATATGGACACAACGATAGAAGTCCAGCCGACTACTGTATGTCCCGTGGCGTGGCGGATAAGGGAATAAATAAGCATAGCGATACTTACCAAAAAGATAAAGCTGCCAAGGTTCATTATCATACGGATAGGCTTTACCGAAAGCGATGTTAGCCCCTCCCATGCAAAGGCAAGCATCTTTTTAAGCGGATATTTGGTTTTTCCTGCAAAACGTTTCTTTCTTGCATAATATACCCTATCACTTTTGCAGCCTATCATAGGCACTATGCCTCTCAGAAAAAGGTTCACTTCCTTGAAGTTCTCCAGTTCGTCAAGAGCCTTCCTGCTCATAAGGCGGTAATCTGCATGATTGTAAACAATGTCTGCTCCAAGAAATCGCATTATTTTATAGTATCCCTCTGCAGTTTTCCTTTTAAAAGCTGTATCCGTATCTCTTGAATTTCTTACACCATAAACAATATCGCAGCCGCCGTAATATTTCTCAATCATTTCATCTATTGCTTCAATATCATCCTGCAGGTCGGCGTCAAGGGTTATCGTCATATCACAGAGGCTTTTTACCGTCATAAGTCCTGCAAGAAGTGCATTTTGGTGACCGTTGTTACGGGAAAGCCTTATGCCCTGAAATATGGTATCATCGCTGTGAAGCTCCGATATTATCTCCCATGTTCTGTCACTTGAACCGTCATCTACAAATACAATGCGGCTTTTGCTGCTGATCCTGCCCTTTTCAATAAGAGAAAGCATTTTACTGCGCAGCTGCTTTGAAGTTTCCGGCAGCACCTCTTCCTCGTTATAGCAAGGGACTACTAAATACAATGTATCCATAGAAATACCTCAATTCCAAAATGCTATGATGTCCTGCATTGCTCTGCATATCTCGGGATAATCGTTTTGATTAAATGCAAACGGTATTATCTGAACAGTATTCAGAATAACCGAAACTATAACTGATACTGCCATAAAGCCACGGAACACAGCCTTTTTTGTTTCGTTGCGGCTCTTTCTGTAAAGCCAAAAAAGCACCAGAAGCGCACCTATGACTATTTCCCAGGAAAAGTCAGCCGTATAACGCACCGCATATCCGCTTTCCCATGCCGAACAAATTATCACAAGCGGCATAATTACACAGGGAAGACCTATCATTACAGCGTAACGCAGTTTTGTCCTGCGGTCGGGCAGATACCGCAGAGCGTGTCCGCTTAACAGATAGCCTAAGGTCGGCAGCGCAAGGAAAAGTATGCCGGAAGTATTGCCTGCATCTGAGAAGAAATAGCCGTTTGCATTAAGCCGTCCGAAGGGAGTTGTGATATAGGGATAGTCTGTTGTAAAGCCGGGAACGGCAAAGATGAAGTTGTAAAGCAATATCAGCACAAAAATCAAATGAAACTGTGAATTTACGAAGTCGTTTATTGTAAGGGAATACTGTATCCCAAAATCAAAGGGCGAACCGAAACGCACATAGTTATACCACATCTGTACTGCGGCGAGAATACCTATTGGTACTGCTGCGCATAATACAAATGCAGCTCTGCCTGTCAGTTTATCTGAAGAGCGTTTTACCGACATAGCAACAAACACAACTGCGCACACCGCATATACCGCAAGAGTTGGTCTTGACAGCACTGCAAATCCGAGGCACAGCGAACTTAGCGCAGTACGCACAAGAGATATTTTCCCCTTTGAAAGAATGTTTGCAGAAATAAGGAAATATGCTCCTGCGTTAAGATACATAAAGCCCGAGGCAATTTCAATTTCATAGAATGTGGCTCTGCCTACGCTGAACCATATTCCGCAAACGGAAAGAATTATAATAAAGCCTGCAATGATACAGCCCGACGGTACGCTTCTGAGCCAGCGTTTTACTATGGCAATATATGTAAGTCCGAGAAATACAAGTCCTATGCAAGAAAATATCCACACAGCCATATCATTTGCAAAATAATTGCCTGTCAGCTTATGATAAGGCAGGAAACAGGTAATAACGGGCGCAATGCCATAGTAGGAATAATATTTTCCCTCGTAATACACATGATCCCATTCATATTTTACACCCTCAAGATCTCTTGCGCTCCAGTCATAGGGTTTTTCCATAGCCATAAGCTCGGGAGAAGGTTTCATAAGCAGGCTTACCTGTTTATTTTCAAATGCGTCAACGATCTCCTGAGTGATCTGATCGCCTGCCTTTCGTTCCCAACGGGACAAAAAGCCTTCTTCGGGAAGTTTTATCATAATTATCGCAGACGCAATAGCAACGGCTGCAGTTGTAAGTGCTGAAATGCTTATAACGGTGAATTTACCGTTCTGACGGAAAGGCTTTTCCAGGAAATCCGATACTGCTATACCATAGCACAGAGTTACTGCAAAAACAAGAAATCCGAAACGTATGGGTGAAATATCAAAGGGTACGGTATGATTCAGATGGATAGCCTTTATTGTTGCCGTATCGCCCTCGTTGAAGCAGGAAAATTTCAATCGCAGCCGTGAGACCTTGTCCGAAAACTGACACGCCATATACGCCGAATCATCGCCTCCCCTGACGATCACATTTGAAGCAATGTCATTTCTGAGTTCCATGTGTGTTGCATCGGACATATCCGCTTTGATCTGGACACGCTTTGTATTATCACCGAATTCCACATCTGCCATTATTGTTCCAACGGTCATATCAAGCTTAGGAAAATCAAGGATAACCTGTTCTGTTCCGTTAATAGTGACAGATTTATTTTCGCTGTCTGCCGTATAGCTGCCTCCAGATATAAAAGAATCTGTCGGAAATATGGTCTTGGTAAAATAGCCGCCCATTATCATATTATAGGACGGCAGCTGGAATAAGGTAAGCTCCAGCACAGCAGAAGCAATGACCATTTTGCGGAAAAAGCGCAGGGTTTTGCTTTCCTTTTTCCTGAGTACAAAAGATGCTGCCGTTATAAGAAATGCTGCTGCACCGATAAGCGCAAGGCTGCCTTGATATGCGCCGAGGTCTATCGTTTCCGCAGCGTCAAGTATGCCTGAAACGGTCAGTATTAAAACTGCTGCAAGCCGTATCCTGTCTGCAAGCGTTATGTTCACCGTCAAATTTTTATTTTCCATAAAATTTTTCCTTTAGTTGGACGATATACAATTAAAGGAAGCAAAAGTTAAGGCAACACCGCATAATTATTGCCGTGCAGATGCGCAGTCAGATTTTTCGTCAGATTGTATCAAAACGACGCAGGCATACTGTCGTATGTCAAGGAGTTTTGGTGCAATATGACGGAAAATCTGCAAGCAGATGTGCGGCAAAGGCGGTAGCTGTTAATTGTGCGGTGTTGCCTTAATATGTACTCCTTGAAATTGTATGTATTTCTGATATTACCTTTTTATTATAATATATATGCTATAAAAAAGCAACAATTTTGTAAAAAATATAGTGTATCATTCAATATTTTCTCTGCAGTTTACAAATTCGTATATCTCATCCCAGCTATGTACCCTTGTTATGTTATCGCGCTTCACCAACTTGTTATAGGGTGTGTCGAAAAGCAGCACCTTTACGCCGTTTTCCGCAAGATAAAGCGCAATGTCGGGCTTGTCGTCTATCATAATATCTGCCGATATGCGTCTGCAGTATTCCAGCTTCTGCGGCGGCGTGTTTTTCTCGGAACAGAAGAAAATATCACCGAATAAAAAGCCGTTTTTCTCCGTCCATTTTCTGAACATATTTCTGCTGAGGCTGCCCAATGGGGTTTTCATAACCGAAAACTTCCTTGAAGTTATAACATACAGACTGTGTCCCTGAGAACAGAGTTTACCGCAAACTGCCGAAGCATTTTCACGGGGTTCCAGCCTGCAGCAGTAGTCATAAAAATGTCTTAGCCCGAAAAGGAATTCACGATGTCTGCTTTCACCGAAAATCTCGGCTGTTGTATAGCCTGCAGGGTCAACAGGCTTATGCCCGAAGAATTTTTCGCCGTATATGTAATTGAATCCCGACATATCCGTAAGTACGCCGTCAGCGTCTGTTGCTATTACCATTATTCACCTTCTCTTTCATCTGAACTATCTGCCGTCTTATCTCTTCTGTGAGCTGCTCCGCAGTTTTTCCGGCAGGATCAACAGGCTTGCCGAAATTTATGCTGAGAGGATATTTTCTCATTTTGAGCATATCAAAAAGCCGGGGCATTCTCTTATTTACGGGGTAAATTTCCCTTGCTCCGTCTATATAAACAGGCACGGTCTTAACGCCCGACTTTATTGACAGCAGCGCTGCTCCCTTTTTGAATCTGCCCAGCTTTCCCGTTCTTGTACGGGTGCCTTCGGGGTGAATAAGCAGGAACCGTTTTTCGCTTTTCAGCACGTTAAGCGCACGTTTAAGAGAGGGTGCAAAATCACCCTTTCTTTCAATAGGTATTCCTCCTGCAATTCTGAAAACACGCCGTGAAACAGCTTTATCAAGATGCTCCGCTGCGATAAGCGCAAACATATCGTTAATATTAGCAGCGCCGCTGAGAGCCGCCCATACCCACATACAGTCAAGGTCGCTTTCATGGTTGGGACAGAAAATATATCTGCCCCCAAGGTCAAGGTTTTCAAGTCCGTACACTTTAAATTTGTACATATGCTTTGTAAGACCGGTGAACATTTCAAACAATTTTAAGTCGCCGTCAGTTCTTTTAAGGGGATAATTTTCAAATTTTTTACGGGCGTTTTCCTTAGCTTCTTCCTCAGAAAGTTTGGAGCAAAGATTTTTTACGGTACGGCATTCATAAACGCTTCGTGGTGTAAAAGAAAATCCGTTATCCTCGGCTATTGCGATAAATTCCATAGCCGCAAAGCTGTCGCCGCCCAGTTCAAAGAAATCGTCATTCGCTCCGACACGAGGTATACCCAGCACCTTTGCCGCAATTCCGCAGAGCAGCTTTTCCGTTTCATTTTCGGGAGCGGTGTATTCCCTGTCCGAAAAGGCTGTGTTTATATCCGTCAAGGGCAGTTCGTTCCTGCTTATCTTTCCGCTTGGGGTCAAAGGCATACGGGGCAGCCTGACAAAAATATTTGGTATCATATAAGAGGGCAGCTTTTCCGAAATATATGTGCGGAGCGCTTTTTCGTCTATCTCATTTTTGCAGGTATAGAAGCCTGCAAGATACTTTTCTCCCCTGCTGTCGTTTCTGCATACAACAGCTGTGTGTTCTACGCCCTCGAAGCCGCCCATAACGCTTTCTATCTCCCCAAGCTCTATGCGCAGACCACGGAGTTTTATCTGAAGATCCTTTCTGCCAAGGAATTCTATGTTGCCGTCGGAGCGCACAAGCCCCATATCCCCTGTTCTGTACATAGTTTCTCCGTCAAAAAACGGGTCGGGCAGAAATTTTTCTACCGTAAGCTCGGGGTTGTTGATATAACCCTTTCCAACGCCGTCACCCGATATGAATATCTCTCCCGTTATACCGACAGGCAGCGGTTTCAGCTCGTCATTAAGGATATATATCCGTGTATTTGCCACAGGCTTGCCTATGGTAATATCATTTTCATCGGCAGGCGTAAGCGCCGACCACACAGTAGTTTCCGCAGGACCGTAAATGTTGTATATCTCTGCACCCGTATATTTTTTCAGTCCTCTGCAAAGTACGGCAGAAAGCTCCTCGCCCCCAAGAATAATGGTGCGGAGCAAGGAAAGATAGCTGCGGTCATTTTTGTCAAAAAGAAAGCTGCGCATTTTCGTGGGAGTAGTCTGTATGACCTGTGCGCCGCTTTCCGAAATAAGCCTGCTGAGAGCCTTCTGGGAAACCGCCTGTTCGTCGTCTGCAAGATATATCGTCATACCGTTCAGCAGGGGCAAAATGCTTTCCGTAACAAAAATATCAAAAACAATATCCGTTACCGATACAATACTTTTTACATCTTCCCTTATTATCCTGCCTGCAACGTTGAACTCGTTGGCAGAGCAGTAATTCATCACATTTCTGTGAGTTACCGCCGTACCCTTCGGCTTGCCCGTTGAACCCGATGTAAATATAACATAGCACATATCATCGGAACTACCCTTGCTCAAAGGCGTTTGGCAGCTATAGGAATAATCAAAGTTTTCAAGCTTTATTTTCTCCGCAAGCTCACAGCTGCAGCCGCAGGTCAGCACAAGCCTTGCTCCAACGCTTTTCAGCATAAATTCCGTCCTTTGCAGCGGAAAATCGGGAGAAACGGGCATATATGCGCCGCCGGTTTTCAGCACAGCAAGCATAGCAATGATGATAAAGGGACTTCTGTGTGCGATTATGGGTACAATATCGTTTTTGCCTATTCCCTTGTCCTGCAGGAAATGTGCCAAAGCATCGGACATTTTATCAAGCTGTCCGTATGTATATTTCTGCTCTTTGAACACAAGAGCGGTCTTATCCGATTCCTTTGCCGCAAGCTCGGAAAACGCTTCGTGAACGCATTTGTCCTTCTGATATGGGGCAGCGGTGCTGTTAAAACGGTGAATGAGCAGTTCAAATTCTTCATCGGGAAGAACAGAAACGTCCTTCACGGTCATTTCCTTATCGGCAATTATCTGACGGATAATATGCTTTATTCTTTCCGCAAAAAGCCTTATTTCCTCCCGGTTTGCAAAAATATCCGTCTGATGATCAATAGTAATAGTGTAGCTGTCAAGGCTGTCACGGTTGTCGATGTGAAAAACAAGAGGTACCTCGCAGTATCCGTTGGAGAACCATTCGGTTTTTGCAGGAATATCGGTCTTAGCGTTCTGACAGCTTACCATTACATCAAAAAGCCGTCCCGAAAAGCCTGTTTTTTCCCTTATTTCACGGAGAATATCGCCGTAGGGCAGCCTTCTGTGCCGAAATATCTCCCTGTGGGTATCGGCTGTTCTTCTGCAAAGTGAAATGACGCTTTCATTTTCATTTACCTCTTGGGTAAGGGGTATGGTGGAAATGAACATTCCTGCGGTGTTTTTCTCCTTTGCGCTGCTCCTGCCAAGCACAGGCACGCCTATCGTAACGGTTCGGTTATCACGGTTTATTTTGGAGAGGTAAAGTATTACTGCGCTTTCAAAAAGTGCCGCTAATGAAATGCTGTTTTCCTTACAGAATTCGTCCGCCGCCTGTGACAGCTCCGAAGGGATAACCGTTGTATATCTTTCGGCAGAAGCGCTCACATTGGTCTTGCGGCATAGTCTTACGGGCGTTTCTTCAATATCACGGCTGTACTTTTCCGACCAGTAAGCACGGTCGCTTTCATATTTTTCCGATGATAAATACTCATTTTGCTTTCCGATACATTCGGTAAAGCTGCGCACCTCACCGTCTGTGCTGCCGCCGCTGCAAAGCTGCTTGTATATATCATATACATCTTTTGCAAGTATGCTGTAAGTCCATGCATCCGAGATAAGGTGGCTTGCGCACAGCATTATACCCGTTCTGTCGGGCAGTCCAAACACGGTCATGCGGAACATTTCGGAGCCGTTCATCTCAAATGGGATACGAGCCTGTTTACGGCAGTAGTTTCTCATCTCATCGCAGGAGGAAAACTCTTCAAAACCTACCTCATTGCTGTTTTCCGCAGTTACATACTGCACCGTTTTTCCGTTTTCGGTGCAAAATCTCAGCCTCAGCGCTTCCTGCCTGCAGATAATAATGCTCACAGCCTGCATAATGCGTTCTTTGTCAAGTTTTTCATCAAAAATCACCGCTCCGCAGAGGACGGATATGCTTGTTCCTTTGTAAAACCTCTGCAGATCATCTATATTTTTCTGAGCCGATGTCAGAGCGTACTTTTTCATAAATAATACCCCAAAGTGTTATAAAAATTAACGAGTGATCCCCGTAAATTATTATATCACCGCCGTTATCCTATGTCAACGCAGGAAATACAGAACTTGCAAAAAGACTTTCCCCCATCCCCCAAAAACAAACAGCGGACGCCGCATTTCTGCGGTATCCGCTGTTTTTGTGTTTAATTTAACATGATGTCAGAGCTTTTTGAACAATTTTCATTGTTCTTCAGAGCCGGAACCAAAACCTATACAAGGTCAGGGTTGATTAAAATCTTCAGGGTTCTCAATTTCCTTGCCGTTGAGAGTACCGTTAACGATCTTGCCGCCATCACGTACAGTTACGGTGTAAACGGGAGAACCGTCCTTGTTCTTTGCAGAAGTGAACTTGAACGGAGAAACGGGGTCGCCGCCGAAAGTCTTTACCTTCTGCAGAGTTACGCCGCTGCCGATAACAAGGTTACCGGTAAGTGTAACATCGCTCTTTACGCTTATTTCAGTTCCGTCTTCGCCAGAAGATACGAGGGTGATAGACTTGTACTTGCCCTTTGCGGGAAGTGCCAGCTTTGCCCATTCGTATTTTCCTTCGGGGAGAAGGATAATGTACTCGCCATCTGCGTTAGCAAGTCTTGTGATGTCTGCAATTGCATTTTCATAGGTGTCATAAGCACGGGCATTTGTTCCGTCGCTGACAATTACTGCGGAATCATTTGCAACAGCAAGGAGCTTAGTTCCGGAACGAACTGCTGTGAATGCGTCTTCATTGATAACAACAGTACCTGCGATATAATCATCTGTAAGTGCTGCTATCTGATCTCCTGCCTTAACGCCGTCGATCTTAACATTAAGCAATCCCGGCATGGTGCTTTCGTTCTGTATAATAGTACCAAGCTTAACGTTCTTAGCAGCAGTAAGAGGATACTCCAGATATGAATTCACACCTCTGTAGGTCTGAACATTGCCTGCAAAACCGGCTTTTTCTCCGAGTGTCAAGACATTACTCCAGCCGATCGTGCCGACATTTACCTTGCCGCTTACTGTTGTATCTCCAAAAATGGTAAATTTACCCTTGCCGCTTACATTTTTAAGCTGACTTACAGATTTTGTTTCATCGTAAGAGAGCTTACAGCCTTGGCTGCAAACGAATTCATAATTGCCAACATTTACGCTCATCTCAACGACCTTACCGTTTTTGTCGACCT
>JBJEQN010000055.1:0-2641 GCA_051881775.1 Oscillospiraceae bacterium
TCGGAATCTGCGGTATTATCGAAATCATCATTTTTCGGAATTTCCTTATCGGCAGCATTTTCGGGATTTATAATTTCAGCAGAAACGACTTCCTGTTCAAAATCCGAATTCTTACAAACTGTGCCGATCTCCTCTCTAACGATTTTCCTTATCCCGTCAAGAAGCATTTTACGGTTTTCTTCGTTTTCCGAAAAAGAGATAAGTGCCGCCACGATGGTATTTGAATAACTCATTTCGGAGCTTTTCAGAATGTCATAGGCTTTTCTGTGGTCGGGCTTGTCCAGATTAAGCCTGAGATTTGTTGTCTTTATCATTTGCACCCTTCCTCAATCTTCGCCTTGCCTGACTTTCGCATCTCTTTTCTGTCAGCCCTCCCGTCATCATTTACGATTTCGTCCTTCTCTCTGCTGTCCAGCCAGTCAAAAAACTTATCCCTCTGAATAAACTTCCGACTGCCGATCTTCACAACAGGCACGTCCTCACGATTAAGGATATTGTACGCCATAGTACGGGTGAAGCCCATTGTCTGAATGTCGTTTGCCGATAACATCATCGGCAGATTTTCTCTGCTGTTCATTAGCAGCACCTCCATATTCTTTTGTTCGGCTCTTGGGATTTTTCCTCTGAGCTTGTTCCCATTATATATCAAAATTTTCCGAAAACGCCGTTTTGACCACATACTTTTTGTTTCGAGCAACTCATTAATCCTATGCGTGCAAAAACCAAACAAATACAGATAATTCCGTACTATCAGTTGACGAAACGTGCAAAACGTGATATATAAATTCTATAAAATTTTTTGGGCTGATTTCGTTCGACCTTTTCCGAAAGTGGCGTATTTGTTATGATAGATCTGTTCGTTCTCCCCTTGACTATATTTATAATTGGGGGTATAATAGAATATATCGGGTAGCTCAGCTTTCCAAAAACGAATCGACATTTATTATTATAAGCATATAGCGGGTGAAAGTATGAAAGACAAAACAAGAACTATTATTTACGTGACCATCGTTTTTATAATAATTCTGTCTGTGTGCGGCGTAAAGTATGGGGTAAAGTATTATTACCTCCATAAGAATGATAAGGAGATAACATTTGCAGCAGCTGCGGCGGAACAGTACATCAGCGAAAAATACGGCTTTAAGGCGGAAAGCTTTGAACAGAATGATGATGCATTGTACCCCACATGGTTTAACGATGATGATTATACGGTATCGTTCAAAGCGAGGCATGACGGAAGAGATTTCCATGTTGTTTATGAAAAGTATGGTGATCAGACAGTCTGCAGTGACGATTATCAATGGGAAGAAATATATTCTGCGGCAGAAAAATATGCATGCGAAAGCTTCCCGAAAGGAAAGGTCATTAAGATGAGATTAAGCCTTTCGAGTTCATATTTTTACTATCTTATGGACAAGGACAGTTTTTTTAACGGCGAAAACATAACAGATATTCTGAAAAAAAGTTCCGGGCAGCTTAAAATGGTATTTTACGATACGAAGTTTTCGCAATCAGAGATAGAAAAGGTCTTTCCGACCGATAGATTCGCTGTCGAATTTGCTTCCTTTGATACATGGGAGCATTTGGACGAATATTATAACAGCAAAAATGGATACAATAGTTATTCTGATTTCTATCGGGGACTGGAAAAATATGCTCCGTACATAACGGACTATATTAAATCGGATAATGACGGCGTAAGCGGCTATGATATCACTATCTTGGAGAATAATGAATTCAGATATGCCTATTTTCCCGTTGAGCCTAGAAAGCTTGTAACACGGACGAATATAACCGCTGAGTCCGTGGAAAAAAGCACGCTTACGGAGATTTTTACAAGTTACGGCGAGGAACGCTGGCTAGACAAGCCAATTTCAAAGGAATACTATTTTGACAGTGGATACGGTGATGTCTGGGTGTATTATCCACTGAAAAAGCTTGAAGGATATGATCTTGAAAATGTCGGACTTGCATGGTTCAGCAGCGGAGGAATGTCGAACAACCACAACATTGAAAAGGCGCAGATATGCGGAGATTATGCCGTGTTCAATATGCCGTTCGGCGAGGACTATTTTATGCTGGTGGTTACAAGTGGGCTGGAAGAATATGTTCCGAATTACGACTAAAATTTTTTTGTTGTAAGTAACTGCGATTGACACAATAACCTATACAATTTTATCAGGGAGTGTGAGCAAAAAACTCACGCTCCTTTTTTGTATTACTACAACCATTACGCCCTTGCGTGCAAGCATCGTGCAAATTCAGATAATTCCGTACCATCCGTTGACGAAACGCACAAAACGTGATATAATAAATCTATAAAATTTGTTTGTCGGGTTTTGTTTGATTTTTTCCGAAAGGGGCGTATTTGTTATGATAGATTTGTTTGAGTGCTGTGCCGACATTGCTTCTGTGGGCATAATCGTTGACTTTTCCGAGGATACGGAAACATACATTGTCGGTACTCCTGCCGATATTAGGGCTTGGGCATACGGCGGTTGCCCTATGAAAGCTCCAAAGGGGCTTATGCGGCATAGCAATAAGGCAGGCAATCTTGTTAAGGACATAAATCGCCTTATGAAGGTTAAGTATGAGCTTAACGAGATTATGGAGATAAGCGACAGGCTGTGCAATGCGGACG
>JBJEQN010000056.1:0-14587 GCA_051881775.1 Oscillospiraceae bacterium
TGTCGGCGTTGATGAACTGGAGCCAAAGCTCCCTGTTATCTATAGGATTTGGCTTCCTTCCCACCTTTTTCAGCTCAAAAAAGTGTATGCAGAACTTGTCGGAAAATACCTCGTCCGTACCCTTTATCATTGCCGCTACTTCGGTATGATAGTCACTTCCGCCGAACATATTGAAGTTTATAATATTAATGGTTATGGTCTGTTTAAGCTCGCTGTAGTCCTCTCCGCTTTTCAGCTCGGACGAATATAGCTTTGCCCAGTAAAAAAGTGTTCTGTCCCTGTAATCCGGGTCGTTTTTCACCTGTATCTCAACATTCACAATGCGGTTATCCACCCTCATGCTAAGATCAAGCCTGCTGAACTTACCCGAAACAGTCTCCGGCGGCAGCTCCGGGTTCGTTATGTTTATCTCCGATATGCTTTCCGGCGGAATGTCAAGCATCCCTGCAACAAATGAATGAAGCATATCCTGATTCTCGGTAAAAATTTTCTTGAAAATTATATCCAGCTTTGCCGAAACCACATCTCTTCCCATCGGTACCGCCTCCTTGCTTTTATTATATCATACTTTTATAATGTTATCAACAGTTTATTCCGCTTTCATGCGCTCTATCGCCTTATTCGCCTCGGCGTAGACCTTCTCCGTGTCAATGGTGGAGAACTCACCGTTCTCGTAAAGTATCCTTCCTGCGCACATTGTCATAAGCACGTTGCTCTTTGAGCCGCTGTAAACTATATTCTTGGCAATGTTGTTCAGCGGCTGCATATTGGGCTTATTAAGGTCAATAACAATAAGGTCAGCCTTTTTGCCCTCCGCAAGAACATCACAGTCCTCAAGACCCATTGTAAGCGCACCGCCCTTTGTAGCCATTTCAAGAACCTTGTCCGCAGGCATAGCCGCAGCATCGTTCCTGTCCAGCTTCTGAAGCACCGTCGCAAGATACATTTCCCTGAACATATCAAGTGCGTTGTTGCTTGCAGGACCGTCCGTTCCAATGGAAAGATTTATGCCCTTTTCGGTCATTCTGCAAAGGGGCGCAATTCCGCTGGCAAGCTTGGAGTTTGAACCGGGATTCGTTACCGCCCAAAGTCCCCTCCGCCTGAATATCTCCATATCCCTTTCGCTCATATGAACGCAGTGGAAACCGCCGCCGCCGTATTCAAACATTCCAAGGCTGTCCATAAGTGCCGTAGGGGTCATGCCATGGCGCTCTATGCAGCCCTTTACCTCGGAGGCTGTCTCGGAATTGTGTGTATAAACGGGCGCTTTGTATTTTTTCGACATTTCCGCAACGCCCTTCATTATGGAAATGTCCGTTGTGTACTCCGCATGGAAGCCCAGACGGTAGCTTACAAATTCGCTTCTGTCCTTGAACTTATTATATAGTATATCCAGCTTTTCAAGAGCAGCGTCACATTCCTCCGCACTTCCTGCGATAGAACCGCACATTATCGTCCGTATGCCCGTTTCCTCAGAAGCCTGCGCCATATAGTCCGGCTCAAAATACATATCGAAGCAAGCCGTCATGCCGCTTGTAAGATACTCCGCAAACGCCAGCTTGGAAAGAAGGTAAATATCCTCTCCCGTCAGCTTTGCCTCCATAGGGAACACCTGCTTGAAAAGCCAGTCGTTAAGGGGCAGGTCGTCGGCATAGGAGCGCAGAAAGGTCATTGCCGAGTGTGTGTGCGCATTTTTGAAGGACGGCATAACAAGATTTCCGTTAAGGTTTATCTCACGCTCAAATTTAACGTCCTTGGGAGCGTTTTCTTCCGTGCCGATGTATGAAATGCGGTTCCCGTCCGTGTGAAGCTCCCCCCACTTTACCTCGGTGTCTTCCATTGTAAGCAGGCGGCAGTTGTAAAATCTTATACCCATAGCAATATTTCCTTTCTGTTAAACATTTTGTATCATAATTTATTATACCAACAGCAAATCAAACTACTTTTTAAACATTTCGTAAAGTGATTTTTCATACGGCGGACGGCAAACGCCCCTTTCGGTAACGATAGCCGTTATAAGCTCCCCGTCCGTAACGTCAAAGGCAGGATTGCAGCATTTTACCCCCTCGGGAGCGGAAGGCTCCTTGAAAAACATAGTCTTTATCTCATCGGGGCTGCGGAATTCAATGTTTATATCCGCACCCGTCCTGCAGGAGAAATCTATAGTTGAGGAAGGGCAGAAAACATAAAAAGGTATGCCGTAATATTTGGCAAGCACCGCCGCTCCGCTTGTTCCTATCTTGTTTGCGGTGTCGCCGTTAGCCGCTACACGGTCACAGCCCACAAAAACAGCGTTTATCTTACCTTGTTTCATAAAATAGGAAGCCATATTGTCGCAGATAAGGGTAACGTCTATGCCTGCGTTGTACAATTCATAAGCGGTAAGCCTTGCACCCTGCAAAAGCGGACGTGTTTCATCGCACCACACATGGAACTCATACCCTCTTTCCTTGCCGAGAAAAAGTGTGCCAAGACCGGTGCCGTACTTTGACGTCGCCAGCGGTCCTGCGTTGCAGTGGGTAAGTATGCCGTCACCGTCCTTAACGAGGGTCAAGCCGTATTCGGATATGGCTCTGCACATTTCAATGTCCTCGCTGTGTATCTTCTCCGCTTCGGCTTTAAGCAGGGGAAGAAGCTGCGCAGGCTCAACTCCGCCGTTATTAAGCACCACCTGCTCCATACGGTCAAGCGCCGCCGAAAGGTTTACCGCAGTAGGTCTTGACGAGTTGATATACTCTTTTGTTTCGCCAAATTTTTCGCAAAACGCAGCATAGCTTTCCTTTTCCCATGCCCTTGAAACAACGTACATTCCGTAAGCCGCCGCAATTCCGATAGCAGGCGCTCCCCTTACCCTCAGAGAAGCAATAGCCTCGTAAAGCGCCTCGGCAGTATTTATTGTCAATAAGACCCTGCGGTTGGGCAGCAGGGTCTGGTCGATTATAATAAGATTTTCGCCCTTTTCGTCAAGGTGAGCGCTGCCCGTCATAAGATCATTCATCGTCTGTGTCCTTTACCATCTGCATATAATCAAGCCTGCGGAAGCCGCACTTCTCATAAAGCCTTACGGCAGCTTCGTTTTCCGGCTCCGCTTCAAGGCGGAATCTGCTTGCCTTGCCGTCAAATTTATCAAAAACAAAGCTCAGCAGCTCTTTTCCAAGACCCTTTCCTCTGAATGGCGCAAGAATATAAATATCCTCTATCCACACCGTAAGACCTGCCGCTTCTGTCTGAAAGGTCTTTGTTATAACGGAATAGCCTGCCCTTTCGCCCTCATATTCAAGGATAAAGCCTTCAAGATAAACGTCCGAGCGCATCATTTCGTTAAGATCCGCTTCCAGCTTTTTACGGGGCAAGGGCTTCTCAACAGCATCAGAATGATAAAATTCCTCCGCCGCAGCAAGGAAAAACTCCCTGTCCTCTTCTCTTATTTTTCTTACCATATTATCTCCTAAATATCAAGCTGATAAAAATAGTCGTCCATAACATAGCCGTTGCCTATGTCCGTAACGCCGTCGCCGATACGCTTAAAGCCCAGCTTCTCATAAACGGCGATGGAATTATCATTGTACTTGTTGACCGTGAGCCATATGGCGTGAAGTCCGTTTTCACGGCAGAAGCCTTTGAGCCGCTCAAATACCTGTGAAGCGTAGCCCTTTCCCCTGTATTCCTCTTTAAGATAAATTTTCGAGAGAAAAAGCCTGCCGTCCTCTTCGGGGTGTATTCCCGTGTAACCCATGTGAACGCCGTTACGATGTATATAATAGTATCTGTAGCCGCCGTTCCTTATCTGCTCCGTTATTGCAGGAACGGACTGAAACTTTTCCACCATATAATCTATCTGCTCCGGACTAAGTATCCTCGGGAACCATTCGTGCCATACCTCGTCCGCAATTTTCGCCAGTACAGCTATCTGCTCGTCCGTTTCAACGGGAATAAGCCTGACATCGTTCATTTTTCTATCACTCCGCAATCTTCTGAAAAAACGCTTTAAAACGTCCTCACATTCTTCCCTCATTACCCCGGGTACGGCTTCCGGCTTGTGGTTGTAGGGCAGCTCAAACATCTTTGCAACGGAACAAACCGAGCCTGCCTTTTTATCATAAGCACCAAAAACCACTCTGTCAAGCCTTGCGTTTATGACCGCACCTGCGCACATGGGGCAAGGTTCAAGGGTAACGTACATAACGCACCCCGAAAGCCGCCAGCCTCCCAGATTACGGCAGGCATCGTCAATAGCGGCGATCTCCGCATGACCGAGAGCGTTCCTGCCCTTTTCTCTGCTGTTCCTGCCCTCGCCCACTATCTTGCCGTCCGACAGCCGTACTATCACCGCCCCGATGGGAGCTTCGCCCTCTTCCGCCGCCGTTTGTGCAAGTTCAAGGGCTCTTTTCATATAATAATTATCGTCCATGGGCTTTATTTTTATCCGCCTTTCCGCAAAACGGCTGCGTTCAGAGAATTATCTTTGTTTTCACGACCATAAGGATAACCATAACGCTTACCCCCAATACAACGGGTACGCTTGTAAGAGCAGTAAGGCATTTTTCCGTAAAGGAAAGGTACCTTGAACTGAATTTCATTCCGAACTTGTCGCTGTGGTTTATCATAAGACTTATAAGCGATACAAGTCCCACCATTATTGCAAGAAACACCAAAGCCATTGCTATTTCTCTGCTGAGGTCAGCGCCAAAATAACGGTCTATCATATAAAGTCCGTAGAAAATCACCCTTGAAACGACCCTCATTATTGCCGCCGTCATAACGGAGCCTGTTCTTACTGCAAAATATCCGATTATTACCGAGCAGACGAAAACGTAGCAGAACTGCTGTGAATTATAGGTTATAAACGCCGTCAGCACCGATGTGATAACAATGGCAAAGCCGTCGCCGAACTGGCGGAGAAGCTGCATAATTGCGCCTCTTGTGTAAAATTCGCTTATAACAGGTACTATTATAATATTAATAACAAGGGAAACAATAAGGGGAGCGGTCTCCTCAGGCAGACGCACCCATTCCGCAGGCTGGATATGCACCGCCCCGAGCATATGTCGGAATATCTCCGAAAGCACAACGCCCGTTCCCGAAACCATAAGCATCACGGGAGCCGCCGCACGGAAAAGGGGTTTATTTGTGACCTTAACGGGCATCATAACTTTAAGGGGCATTTGCAGCCGGTTGTAGCAGTATAACAATGGCAGAAGCCTTTTCAGTATCTCAAAGGAAGAGTTCAGCGCAAGTATGAGCCATTCATTGCCGTAATATATACCCGTATAGGAATCGTAATAAATATCCGCACCCAGACGGGTCAGAAGCAGCGGCAGCAGGTACATAGAAACAATATCCAGCGCTGCGATCAGCAAAATAGTAACTCCGATAAGATTAAAAACGTTGCGCAGAGCGTGTCCCTCGGCAGCTTCGGGATAATTTCTCACAAAGCCGTAGCCGTCACGGTAGGTCAGCTCGTTAGGGTTGCTGACATAATAAAATCCCATAGAGTCCTTAGACTGTCTTCTCCATTTTTTGAACAGTTCGTTATATGTTTTATCCTGATAACGCCAGTTAAGATGGTCGTCGGAGGTTTCCTTCTTACTTTTTTTAATATTTTCAGCCGTCAAGCCGCCGCTCCTCCTCTCTTATACATATATTCCTTTATAGTATAGCACAAAAATATGACTATTCTTTTTCTTTTTATTGTACAACAATGAAAAGAAACGTGGAAAGTTGAAAGTGGAAAGTGGAATTATTTATAATTTGGAATGTGGAGAGTGGAATTGTATTAATTCGGAATGCGGAATTCGGAATTTGGAATTATAGGTGCTTCGGTACAACAGAGACGGGGCTGTTGCACGTTAATTAAAAAATTATAAAATTGCGGGCGGATAATATCCGCCCCTACATAAAACTGCATATTTTAGCGCATTTATCTTGTAGGGGCGGCTATCAGCCGCCCGTTTTTGTTATACATTTATTAACGCGCAACAATCCCCTACAGAAAAATTTTGGAAATAACATCGCCGCAGGCGATACCATAATTCCACATTCCACTCTCCACATTCCAAATTATATTAATATTTCCGCTTTCCACATTAAAAATAATTCCGAATTCCGCATTCCGAATTCCGAATTTATCTATTGTTTACTTTGATTAATAAAACGTTAACACAAATGCCTATGTATCCGCTATAAAGTATGCACTGTAATGTATTATAATACATATGAACAATCATTCATATGAACAATTGTAAAGGAGGAACTGTTATGACAGAAAAGGAAAATGTGAACTGCCCTATGTGCGAAGAAAACGGCGCACACAGCGAGGTCGTAAAGGAAGTCCTTGACCTGCTCCCCGATGAGGAAATACTCTACGATGTGGCGGAGCTTTTCAAGGTGTTCGGCGATTCTACAAGAGTGCGTATAATATGCGCCCTTTTTGAAAGAGAAATGTGCGTCTGCGACATTGCGGAGGTGCTTAATATGACACAATCGGCAATTTCCCACCAGCTTCGTGTGCTCAAACAGGCACGGCTCGTTAAATACCGCCGTGACGGGAAAACGGTTTTCTACTCCCTGTCCGATGACCATATAAAGCACATCTTCAAACAGGCGTTTGAACACGTTATGGAATAAACGGAGGGATAATATATGAGTTTCTGGGATAAGATAGCTCCGTTCTACGACCTTGCGGAAAGTCTGAACGGAAAGGTTTACCGCAAAATGCTGGGGTACTCTGTTTCTCTTGTAAAAGAGGGCGGCAGGGTGCTTGAATGTGCCGCAGGAACAGGCGAAATTTCAATTGCCGTTTCAAAAAAGGCGTCTTACGTCCTCTGTACCGACGTTTCGGAGGCTATGCTTGAAAGAGCCAAGGACAAATGCCGCCGCAAGGGCATTGCAAACATTGATTTTGCGGAAAGAAACATTTTCTCCCTGCCCGATGAGGACGAAAGCTATGATACCGTTATAGCCGCAAACGTTCTTCACCTTGTGGACGAGCCGGAAAAGGCTGTAAAGGAGCTTATGCGTGTGCTGAAAAAGGGCGGCAGGCTGCTTGTTCCAACGTTTATAACAACAAATCCGGACGGAACAGCTATGACAACAATAAAACTGTACCGTCTGCTTGGGTTCAAGCCTGCGGAGCACTACACCCCCGAAAGCTATTTTGAAATGCTGAAACGCTGCACCGACGGCGGAAAGCTGCGAATGAAGGTCATAAAGGGTCTTATACCGTCAGCTTACGCCGTTATAGAAAAACCCAAGGAGGGATCTGTATGATACTGCTGCTTGAGGGACTTGACTGCCCCCACTGCGCCGAAAAAATACGCACCGCCGCCGAAAAGCATTCCTCGGTGGAAACGGCGGAGATGAACTTTCCTGCAAAAAAGCTTATCGTCAAGCCTAAGGACGGAGCGGACGAAAACGCTCTTTTTGCAGAGCTTGAAAAAATAGTAAAGTCCATAGAGCCTGACGTTGCCCCCACCCTGTTTGAACCCTCACAAAAGCGTCACGGCGAATTTACCCTTATTCTTGAAGACCTCGACTGCCCCGACTGCGGTGAAAAGATACGCTCCTATGCCGAAAAAATGAACGGCGTTGAAAAAGCGGAGCTTAACTTTATGTCGAAAAAGCTTAAAATAACCCTTTCCGCAACGGGCAGGGAAAGCGCCGTTGAAGCTGCGGTAACAGGCTTTGTGAACTCCGTTGAACCCGATGTAACGGTCATAAAAGAGGGTACGGCTTCTCCCAAATCAAAAACGCCGCAAAAGGAACAGCTGCTTTCGGGACGTATGCTTGCAAGGCTCATTCTGACCGCCCTGCTTTTTGCTGCCGGAATGGTGTTCCGTGACAAGGATATGGCGCTGTACCTGTTCCTTGCAGGCTATGCGGTAATAGGTCTTGACGTTGTTGTAAAAGCCTTCTCCAACATTATAAAGGGCAGAGCCTTTGACGAGTGCTTTCTTATGACAATAGCAACTCTGGGCGCATTTTTCGTGGGCGAGTACCCCGAGGGCGTTGCGGTAATGTTTCTTTACCAACTGGGAGAAATGTTCCAGAGCTATGCCGTGCGCCGCTCCCGAAACAGCATTTCCGAGCTTATGGATATACGCCCCGATTCCGCAAATGTAAAGCGTGACGGCGAAATTATCAGCTGCAGCCCCGAAGATGTTATGACGGGAGAAATAATCGTTGTTAAGCCGGGCGAAAAGATACCCCTTGACGGCGTTGTCATTTCGGGCAGCTCATCGGTTGACACCTCCGCACTTACGGGAGAAAGCGTACCCCGTTCCGCAAAGGAGGGCGACGAGGTGCTTGGAGGCTGCGTGAACCTGAGCGGTCTTATTGAAGTAAAAGTAACGAAAGCCTACGGCGAATCCACCGTTTCAAGGATACTGGAGCTTGTGGAAAATTCAGCTGTCAAAAAGGCAAAAACGGAAAATTTCATCACCCGTTTTGCAAAGGTATATACACCCTGCGTTGTAGCGGCAGCTGTGCTTCTTGCGGCGATACCAATGATGATCAAGGGCAGCTACGATCCCGATTTTCTTTACAGAGCGTTGTCCTTCCTTGTTGTGTCCTGCCCCTGTGCGCTGGTTATCTCCGTTCCACTCAGCTTTTTCAGCGGAATAGGCGGAGCCTCCAAGCGTGGTATCCTCGTCAAAGGCGGCGTGTGCCTTGAACAGCTTGCAAACTGCGAAAGGATAGTATTCGACAAAACTGGCACCCTTACAAGCGGAACATTTTCCGTTACCGAGGTAAAGCCCGTAAATATGAGCGAAAGCGAGCTTGTGCGCCTTGCAGCCTGCGCCGAGAGCGTTTCCAACCACCCCGTGGCACAGTCAATAACAAGCTATTTCGGCGGAGAACTGCCCAAGGACATTTCCGCCGAAGAAATCGCAGGAAAAGGCGTAAAAGCCGCTGTTAACGGAAAAACCGTCCTTGCAGGCAGCGCAAAATTAATGCGTGAAAACGGAATAACCGACTTCCCCGAAGCCGCAGGAGGCGGAACGGTAGTCTACATTGCCGCAGACGGCGCTTACGCAGGCTTTATAAGAATTTCCGACAAGGTAAAGCCCGACGCAAAGAAAACCATTACCGCCCTTAAAAAGTCGGGAGTGCGCACCTTTATGCTCACAGGCGACCGCAAGGAATCCGCCGAAGCCACCGCAGCAGAGCTTGGCATAGACGAATACGCCGCAGAGCTTCTCCCCGACGGCAAGGTTGAAAAATTTGAAAGCATAATGAATGGTTCACGCTCCACAGCCTTTGCAGGAGACGGAATAAACGACGCACCCGTGCTTATGCGTGCGGACGTAGGCATAGCAATGGGCGCACTGGGCTCGGACGCAGCCATAGAAGCCGCAGACGTTGTGCTTATGACCGATGAACCGTCAAAAATAGCCGAAGCCATAGGAATTGCAAAGAAAACCTGCTCCATAGTGCGGCAGAATATAATTTTTGCATTGGGAGTAAAGCTGATAATACTTGTCCTCACCGCACTGGGACTTACAACAATGTGGATAGCGGTGTTCGGAGATGTGGGAGTAGCGGTCATAGCCATACTCAACGCAATGAGAGCAAGGAGCTTTAAGCCCAAGAAAGATTAAGCAGCCGGCGAAGCGGAATATAGCGCTGCGCTAAATGAATAGTGAATAGTGAAAAATGAATAATGAATAATTAAGGTATCGCCTGCGGCGATGTTATTTTCAAAAATTTTTTTAAATTCGTGAGCGAAGCGAACACCATAATTATTCACTATTCACTATTCATTTTTCATTATTCATTTAGCGCAGCGCATTAGTTTGTGAATTTTCATAAAAATCCTTGAAAAACAAATACTTGTATAGTATAATATTATGGAAAAATTAAACCAAAGGCGGTATGTTTGCTATGGTAATACAAGATTATTACGAGGGCAGAGCCTTCGACGCATATACCTTTTTCGGCGCACACCTTGAATACGGCGGAGTAATGTTCCGCACCTACGCCCCAAACGCCAAAGCCATAGAGGTCATAGGCGAGTTCAACAACTGGAACGGCTTTTATATGACCAAGGAAGGCACAAGCGGCGTGTTCTCGGCTTTTATCTCAAATGCCGAACCGGGACAGATGTATAAATACCGTATCCACGGCGCAGACGGAAGCGTTACGGACAAAAGCGACCCCTACGGCTTCCGCACGGAGCTGCGCCCCAATTCCGCTTCCTATATCGTTGATATGAACTCCTTTCGCTTCACCGACAGCGAATGGATGAACAGGCGCACCAACAACTACAATTCCCCTATGAACATCTACGAGATACATACAGGTTCCTGGAAAATGAAGCCTGCGCAGGAAGGCTCTCCCGTGGAGGAACGCTGGTATTCCTACCGTGAGCTTGCACAGCCGCTTATTGAGTATCTGAAAGCGCACCGCTATACCCACGTTGAGGTAATGCCCCTTGCGGAACACCCTGCGGACTGCTCCTGGGGCTATCAGGTAACGGGATTTTTCAGCCCCACTTCACGCTACGGCACACCCGACGACCTTAAATATTTTGTCAACGAATGCCACAAGGCAGGAATAGGCGTTATAACCGACTTTGTTCCCGTGCATTTCGCCGTTGACGGCTACTCCCTTGTAAAATATGACGGCACCGCCCTCTACGAATACCCCAACACCGGCGCAGGTGCAAGCGAATGGGGTACCTACAACTTTAACTACTTCCGCGGCGAATCACGCAGCTTTATGCAGTCCGCCGCCAACTACTGGCTGACCGAATACCACTTTGACGGCATAAGAATGGACGCTATAAGCAACATAATCTACTGGCAGGGCGACGCTAAAAGAGGCGTCAACAACGGTGCCGTTAACTTTATCAGAAGCATGAACAGTGGTCTGCACCACCTTCACCCCACGGCTCTGCTTATGGCGGAGGATTCCACCAACTATCTTAAAGTCACCGCTCCCGTTGAATATGACGGTCTCGGCTTTGACTACAAGTGGGATATGGGCTGGATGAATGACACACTTGATTTCTTCCGCACACCTCCCGACGAACGCCCTGTGCATTATCACAAGATAACCTTCTCAATGCAGTATTTTTACAACGAGCTTTACCTGCTGCCCTTTTCACACGATGAGAACGTCCACGGCAAGGCTACCATTATACAGAAAATGTGGGGGGATTACGATGTGAAGTTCCCTCAGTGCCGTGCCTTGTACGCTTATATGTACACCCACCCGGGCAAAAAGCTGAATTTTATGGGCGGAGAGTTTGCCCAGTTCAGAGAGTGGGACGAAAAAAGGGAGCAGGACTGGGATATGCTCAGATACCCCATGCACGATTCCTTCCTCCGCTTTATCACCGACCTTTCTCTGCTTTATACCTCCAATCCTGCACTTTATGAAGCGGAATACAACAGTGACTGCTTCCGCTGGCTTGAAGCGGACGCTCCCGAGGACTGCGTGTACATTTACGAAAGGGAAGCAGGGGGCAGAAAGGTGCTTGTAGTCCTTAACTTCTCCGATAAAAACCACGAAGATTACACCGTAGGCGTTGACAAGGAAGAAATTTTTACCGAGGTGCTGTACAGCGACAGCAGCATTTACAGCGGAAACACTCCCACCGTTCCTGCAAAGCCTATAAAGTCGGAGGAACAGCCCTACAAGCGGCATAAATTTTCCTTCAAGGACACCTTTGCACCCTTCTCAGCTAAAATTTACGAGGTATCTCCGTTAAGCAAATGTTAAGACCGGCGTTCCTGCGTAAAGTCAATTTTACATTCCGTAAAACGTTTTTCCACACAGCTTGAAAAATCAAAAGCCCCTTATTTACGCAGTTTTTCACAGTTTCCACCGAGTTTTCCACCGTATTTTCCCCGATTTCCTCATTTTCCACACCGTTTTCCACACATTTTTGACCGTTTTTTATTACCTTTGGTATATAAAACCTTGAAAACGCCGATAATACGGTAAAGTGAAAATGTTAAAAGCCTGTGGAAAACGGCTGAAAGGATACTGAGAAAAATGATAAAAGGCGTAAACCGACGTATCGTGGAAATAACAGGTATGGACAACGACTATTTTGAAAAGGCGGTGCTTTATATCCGCACGGACAAAAGCTCCTCCCTTCCTGCAAGGATAGACCTTGAAGCAAGAGCCGCCGTGGGGCAGATGATGCCGGAGGAGCCGCGTTACTGTCCGAAAAGAAGGCATATTATCGCAGATGTGACGCTGCGGCTCCTGAGCGTTTCGCTGATACTCTGTTCCGTTGCGCTGACGCTTTATCTTTTTATTGGATAAGAAATTGCAAAGATAGGCTGCTGCACGTTAATAAATTTATAACAAAAACGGGCGGCTGATAGCCGCCCCTACAAGATGATGCGTTAAAATACGCAGTTTTATGTAGGGGCGGATATTATCCGCCCACAATTTTATAAATTATTAATTAACGTGCAACAGCCTTTTTGTATTATATTCACTATTCCCATTTATAAACGCAGCACATATTCTTGCCCGAATGTTTTGCGTCATAGAGAGCGCTGTCGCTGCATTTCATAAGATTTTCAAAGTTATGCTCATTTTCGCCCTTTTCATCCGTTATCGTATATGCCGCAATGCCTGCGCTGGCGGTCATAACGGAGAATTCCTCCTTGTTGTCGAAATGATTTTTAAGGGCTTCAAGGAAATGCCGGGTTTCGTTAAGCACCTGTTCCTCGGGACACTCTCTTGTTATGACCACAAGGAACTCGTCACCGCCCAGACGGGCAATAAAATCTCCCTTGAAGCAGTCACGGAGAAGACGGGCTGTGTCGATGAGGGCACGGTCGCCTGCATGATGTCCGTAGGTATCGTTGACAGTCTTGAAATTATCAAGGTCGAGAGTTATCATAGCCATGTGAGGTGTGCATTTGTGTAGCTCCAGATGCGCAAACAGCATACGGCGGTTGTACAGACCCGTAAGGAAGTCGGTGTTGGCGCTGAGCATATTCTGTTCACGGCTTTTTGTCTGCTTTGTAACGTCCGTAAGAATGATAGCGCTGCCTATCTTTTCGTGGAATATGCTGAAAATGGGTCTTTCGGTGCTGATAAGGAAATATTCCTCGCCGCCCACCTTAACGGAGACCTCATTGTCATTAGGATTGCCTTTGAGCGCCTTTGTTTTCCATTCTGCGGAATTTTTGCCCACAATAGTATAATATTCGGGGAAAAACTCGTCAAAGCGTGTATTCTTTGCAATAACGTTTCCGCTTTCGTTCTCGATAAGAATAGCAAAGGGCATACTGTCAAGGATAACTTCAAGCTCGCTGTTTAAATTATGCTGCATCGTAACATCGTTTGCCACGCCGCAGGTGCCGAAGATCCTGCCGTCAGCGTCAATAAGCGGAGATTTGTATGTAATGAACTGGCGCATACCGCTTTTGGTCTTGACCTTTTCATCAAACACCCTGGTCTGACGGGCTTTTATGACGATCTCCTCCGATTCAAGGCATACATAATCGCCTTTGACATACTCCTCCTCGGGGATGTCCCATATATAATAGTGTCCCTGCTTGTATATCTGCTCCTTGGTCTTGTCAACAGCCTTGCAGAAGCCGTTGTTGACCATAAGATGAGTACCCCGTACATCCTTGAACCACACAAGGTCGGGTATGCTGTCGAATGCGGTAGTCATGCAGATAGTCTGCAGGCGGTAGTCATAGGCGGTATTCATGTCCGAAATGAGCTTTTCGGCATAGAACTTCACAAGACCGTCCGCCCCCTCGGAGGAAACGAGCCATATATCATCCGCCCTGTCCGTTATATCACCTATATTATCCGCAGCTTCGGGGGGAATAACAACTACGGTACGGGTATGTGCGCCGAGGTGTGCGGCATTTTTCTTAAGCGCATCAATGCCGTCAAAAACCACTGCGGAATCACGGGAATCTATCTCTTCCGTAAGCTCCGTCTGTTCGATAACAGCTGCAGAGCAGTCCTCAGGCTGTGCGGCTGTTCTTATCATTTCCGCAAGCCTCCTGCTGCCGCTGACTGTTATGATACCGAGATAGCACTGATACATTGTTCACACCCCTTCTTGTGAATAAAATGTTAAAATTATTCTATCATAAAGCGCAGAAAATGTCAAGAATATTTCGACATTTTGCGATTTTTTTGTTGTGTTTAACAACTGCGCTTGAAACCTGCGGTATAATATGCTATAATAATTCTTAAAACAACGAACGGAAAAAATCACAGCAGAAAGCAGGTGCCGTATCATGCCGAATCTTTACGAATCGGGCGAAAATTATCTTGAGACCATACTTATCCTTCAGAAAAAAGGCGTATCCGTGCGCTCGGTGGACATTGCCAACGAGCTGTCCTTTTCAAAGCCAAGCGTAAGCAGAGCTGTGGGCATACTTAAAAACGGCGGATTTATCGAAGTTAACCCCGACGGCTTCATCACTCTTACCGAAGCCGGAAAAGAGGTCGCCGAGCGCATATACGAAAGGCACCTTGTACTGTCAAAGTGGCTTATGGACATAGGCGTTGACGAGCAGACCGCCGCCGCAGACGCCTGCAAGCTGGAACACGACATCAGCGCCGAATCCTTTGAAAAGCTGAAGGAGCATAT
>JBJEQN010000057.1:0-13631 GCA_051881775.1 Oscillospiraceae bacterium
TCTGTTCATGCATTTACTCACTTTACATGGCATGCAGGTTTTCCCTGAACCTGCATGCCAATCTCCCTGGAATTAAAGGCATGGCGTTATTTTGAACGTCATGCCTTTTTTGTCTTAATGCACATAATATATTCCGCAACTTTTACTAAAAAGGGGTTGAAACGTCGGAAAAAACAGTGTATAATATTATTGATTATTTTTATGAAAAGGAGAATTTCTATGTACGGTAATATTATGGATACGATTGGATTTGTTCAGAACGTTGATCCCGAGGTCGGCGAGGCTATGAACAAGGAGCTTGCAAGACAGCGCAGAAATCTTGAGCTTATTGCAAGCGAAAACCTTGTTTCTCCTGCAGTTATGGCGGCTATGGGTTCTGTTCTTACAAATAAATACGCTGAGGGTTATCCCGGAAAGCGCTATTACGGCGGCTGCGAGTGCGTTGATATTGTTGAAAATATCGCTATCGAACGTGCTAAAAAGCTTTTCGGCGCAGAGTTTGCCAATGTTCAGCCTCACTCCGGCGCTCAGGCAAATACAGCTGTTTATTTTGCCCTTCTTGAACCGGGCGACACTGTTATGGGTATGAGCCTTGCTCACGGCGGACACCTTACCCACGGTTCTCCCGTAAACCTTTCGGGCAAATACTTCAACTTCGTTTCCTACGGTCTCGGTGATGATGAGACCATTGATTACGACAAGGTTGAAGCTATGGCTAAGGAAACTAAGCCCAAGCTTATCGTTGCAGGCGCTTCCGCTTATCCGAGAATCATTGATTTCCCCAGACTTCGTGAGATAGCAGACTCCGTTGGCGCATATCTTATGGTAGATATGGCTCATATTGCAGGTCTTGTTGCCGCAGGAGTGCATCCTTCTCCCGTTCCTTACGCTCATATCACCACAACTACTACACATAAAACTCTCAGAGGACCCAGAGGCGGTCTTATCCTTACAAATGACGAGGAGCTTGCAAAGAAGATAAACAAGGCTGTTTTCCCCGGCACACAGGGCGGTCCTCTTATGCACGTTATCGCAGGCAAGGCTGTATGCTTCGGCGAAGCTCTTAAGCCTGAATTCAAGGAATACGGCAAAAATATCGTTGCAAATGCACAGGCTCTTGCAAAGGGTCTGCTTGACAGAGGCTTTGACCTTGTTTCCGGCGGTACGGACAACCACCTTATGCTTGTTGACCTCCGTCCTTTCGACCTTACAGGCAAGGAATTTGAGCACCGTCTTGACGAGGTTTATATCACCGTTAACAAGAACGCTATCCCTAACGACCCTCAGAAGCCCTTTGTTACAAGCGGCGTAAGAATCGGTACTCCTGCCGTTACAACAAGAGGTCTTGATACCTCCGATATGGAGAAGATCGCAGAATTTATGTATCTTGCAGCTAAGGATTTCGACAATAAGGCTGACGAGATAAGAGAGGGCGTAAACGCTATCTGCGCAAAGCACCCTCTTTACGAATAAGACGGATTTATTGTACTAAAAAACGGCGTTCGCTGTACACCGTGTACGGCGGACGCTTTTTGTCATAAACTTATGAACAATACAGAAGGGACATTTTGATATGAAATACCTTGGTAAAATAGTTACAGCTGTTATATCGGTAATCGCTGCGGCAAGCATAGCTTTGAATGTTTATTTGTTATTTTTTCAGAGCAAAAGCTATCTTGAAAGTCCGGAACAAATATATATTATGGAATCGGGTATCCTAAAAAACAGCTTTAAATTTGCAGAAGGTGAAAATTTAAAGTTCGAGTATGTATTTGATAACAGCGAATATTCTCAGCTTTTGTCCGATTACAATATTTCAGAAATTGCAGGAGAGGGAACAGAGTTTGAAAAAGCGCTGAACTTGATGAACGAGTTTGCTCCGAGACTGCATCACGAAAGTAATTATGACAATCATATTGAAATGAACGCCGTTTCCTTGCTGGAATACAGCCTTGACAACAAAAATCAGGGCATAAACTGTCGCAGTAAGGCGCAGATACTTAACGAAATGTGTCTTGCTCTTGGGATCTACTCAAGAAAAGTATGGATAATGCCTAATTCCGGCTATGACAACGACTGCCATGTGGTAAACGAAGTCTGGGATTCATCGCTGAATAAGTGGGTCATGCTGGATATTACCAACAACCAATACTGGGTGGGCAAAAATGGAATTCCTCTTTCCGTTATTGAGATAAGGCAGAGGGGAGCTTTGCAGGAATTCTGTACCCCTGTCGTTCCCGGAGATGATACAGCCGACCTTGGCGCTCTTAAAGAAAAACATATTTCCGAGTTTCTTTATATTATGAAAAATATGGTTTATATGCAGTATCTTGATGTTTATACCGTTGGCGAGAACAGCACCGTTTATATTCTTGTTCCCGAAAATCTGAACACAGATTATGAGTATATCGTTTGCGAAAGTGCTTGTTTGTCAAGTCCGTATTAAGGAAGTGCTGATTTGAACGGAGAGAAAGGACTGGTCATAAAAATGAACGCACCCCTTGCAGACCGCATACGCCCCAAAACTCTTGACGATGTTGTGGGTCAGAAGCATATTCTTGGCGAGGGAAAGCCGCTCCGCAGGATAATTGAAAGCGGAAATATCCCCAATATGATTTTTTATGGCAGCTCGGGTGTAGGAAAGACAACAGTTGCACGGATAATTGCGGAAAATGCACATATGAAGCTCCATAAACTGAACGGAACCTCCGCTTCTGTAGGCGATATAAAGGACGTTATTGCCGATACAAATTCAATTGATGGCATAAACGGCGTTCTGCTTTATCTTGACGAGATACAGTATCTTAACAAAAAACAGCAGCAGTCCTTGCTTGAATATATCGAAAACGGTCAGATAACGCTTATTGCTTCTACTACCGAAAATCCCTATTTTTACGTTTATAACGCAATAATAAGCCGTTCAACGGTTTTTGAGTTCAAGCCTGTTTCTGCGGAGGAGCTTGTACCGGCGGTAAACCGTGCGTTCCGTCTTGCGGCGGAGCAGCTTGGAATGAGCGTTAAGGTGGAAAAGGGTGCAGCGGAGTATATAGCGAGAGGCTGCGGCGGAGATGTGCGCAAATCAATCAATACCGCCGAATTGTGCGTTCTTTCGGGAGAAAATGACGGTACCGAAATAAAAATAAGAAAAGAAACCGCCGTTGAGCTTACTCAGAGAAGCAATATGAAATACGACCGTGACGGCGACCAGCATTACGACATTCTTTCCGCTTTGCAGAAGTCCATACGGGGCAGCGATGAAAATGCCGCTATACATTACGCTGCAAGGCTTATTGAAGCAGGGGACATAATTTCTCTCAGCCGCCGTTTGCTTGTTATTGCCTGCGAGGATGTAGGACTTGCTTATCCCCAGGCTATTTCTATCGTCAAGGCCTGCGTGGACAGTGCAATGCAGCTTGGTCTGCCCGAAGCAAGGATACCTCTTGCGGAGGCGGTAATACTTCTTGCAACGGCGCCTAAGTCTAATTCGGCATATTTGGCTATAAATGCCGCCCTTGATGATGTTAAAAACGGCGAAACAGGGGATTTTCCACGCCATTTGCAGAACAAGCATTTTGACGGTGAGGGCGCTGCGGTAAAGGGTCAGCATTATCTGTATCCCCACGATTACCCGAATCACTACGTTAAGCAGCAGTATCTTCCCGACCCAATAAAGGACAAGGTTTACTATCACTTCGGCGACAACAAGACCGAACAGGCGGCATATGCTTACAGACGGCATATTCTTGAAGAAAATGAAAAGCTGACAAAAAAATAAAATATACCGCTGCGGATCACGGCGGTGCAGTTCCGTTCTTCACAGCGGTCGGAGTTTATTCAAATACGCTTTCGATAAGTTTTCCCGACTGGGGAGTTGAGTAGATCCACCTTGAAATGTGGTCGCCGCCGTAAAAATATTTTAGGGGCTTTTCATCGGTCATTCCGTCAAAAATGTCAACGATTATCAGCTTGACTTTCATTTTTTCGGGGATAAGCGCTTTTATGTAAACGCTGGCGTGTTGACCGATGTGAATGTTGTCTTTCGGCTCGGCAAGGCCTGCAAGGTTAGGCGCAAGCTCGATAAACACGCCGTAATCCTCCACGGAACGCACAATGCCCGAAACCGTTTCGCCGTAGGAAAACAAAGCGGCGTTTTCCTCCCATGTGCCAAGAAGCTCCTTGTGGGAAAGCCATATTCTTCCGCCGCTTACGCTTTTGATTATGACCCTTATATCCTGATAGGGTGAAAAGCGGTCGGAGGGGTGTGAGATCCTTGAAATGGAAATTGAATCTATGGGAACAAGGGACGGTATTCCACAGCCTATGTCAACAAATGCGCCGAACTGTTCAAGGTGGGTTACCTTTGCCGGAATAATATCTCCGGGGCGGAGCTGGGAGATGAAATTCTCCATACACTCCTCCTGAACGGCTCTTCTTGACAGTATTGCCGTAAAAAATCCGTCCTGTTCCTTTACGATCTTCATTACCTTGAAGCATACAGGCTTATTGACCTTTGTTATGAGCGCAATATCCTTGGTGGAGCCGTCCTCGATACCTACTGCGCCCTCTGCTCTTGGGATTATTCCTCTTGCGCAGGGCAGATCAACGATAAGGTTATGCTCGTTATCGCAGACCTTGACCCTTGCTTCCAGAATTTTTCCCTGAAGCATCGCTTCCTGCAATGCGTAAATGTTTTTCATAGCCGCAGTGTTTTCCGGCGTTCCTATCAGATTTCCCTCAGGACTGTAAATGTTCATTTTGTACCTCCCATATTTTAATTGAAGTCGTTGCTTTTCAATTTTATGCTGAGGTACGGATTTATATGCTTACCGAAAGGTCCTTATCTCCCGTCCGCCGTGGTTTACGATAATATTGGAAATTCTGCGCTCCTCTTCTTTGATAAAGGTAGCTTCGAGAACTGCTCCCGAACGCAGGTCTGTTTCGTTGAAATCGTCCGCTGTATTTGAAAAGACAACGGGGAAGGAGTTATATCCGGGATTGTAGGAAGGGTTATTGCTGCTGAAAACAAGCATACCTTTGTTTGATGTAAAGTTTTTTTGACTTCGGTATTCCGTTACTTTTATGTCGGAAAAGGGAGAGACCTGCTGCCTTATAGCGGCTGCCGCCATATCTGCCGAGTTTACCGAATCAAATTCAGCTGTGATTTTCATTTATGGAACATCCTTTCTGTGCAAATCTGCGCTGTAATATTATTTTGATTGAATTTTTTATAAAAATTACAGAAAATAATTGCCTTTTGGGGAGTATTAGTGGTATAATAATAACGTATAATTTTTTCAGGAGGACGGCAAATGAATATTAACCCGTCGGATATTCTTACAATGAAAAAAAAGCACCCCTGCGGAAGCAATAAAATGATTGTCCTCAGATCCGGTATGGACTTTAAGCTCAGATGCGAGGGCTGCGGTCATGAATTTATGGTTCCCAGAAGCAAGATAGAAAAGAATATAAAATCCGTTGCGCACAGCGATGAAAATCCTTAGCTGAACAAGTGATTTTTCGTATAAAAATTTTTGCAGCAAAGGAATATAGATAATGTTTGAAAAACTTAAACTTACCGAAGAAAAATACAACGATATAAGCGAAAAACTTATGGACCCAAATGTTATCGGGGATACTAAGCTGTACGCTTCATATATGAAAGAATATAAATCCCTTACTCCCGTTGTTGAGAAGTACAGGGAATACTGCAAATTTGATTCACAGCTTAAGGACGCGGAAGAATTGCTTAACGACAGCTCCGCCGACCATGAGCTGAAAGAGCTTGCGCAGCTTGAATATGACGAGGCAAAGGAACAAATTGCTTTGATCTCCGATGAGCTTAAAATTATGCTCCTTCCCAAAGACCCCAACGACGACAAGAACGTTATTATTGAAATACGAGGCGGCGCAGGCGGAGAAGAAGCGGCGCTTTTTGCAGGTTCTCTTTATCGTATGTACACTATGTACGCCGAAGCCAAGCACTGGAAGATCGAAGTGCTCAATGCCAACGAGACCGAACTTGGCGGCTTTAAGGAAATAAGTTTCAGCGTAGTGGGTGAGGGCGCATATTCAAGGCTTAAATATGAAAGCGGTGTTCACCGTGTACAGCGTGTTCCCGAGACCGAATCTCAGGGCAGAGTACACACTTCTACCGTTACTGTGGCTGTTCTTGTTGAGGCGGACGAGGTGGAACTTGAGATCAACCCTACAGACCTTAAAATTGACGTTTTCCGTGCTTCGGGCGCAGGCGGACAGCATATCAACAAGACTGAATCCGCAGTTCGTATAACCCATCTGCCCACAGGCGTTGTGGTTGAATGTCAGGACGAAAGAAGCCAGTATAAGAACAAGGACAGGGCAATGAAGATACTCCGTTCACGGCTTTATGAAGCAAAATTGCAGGAGCAGAACGACAAGATAGCTTCCGAAAGACGTTCTCAGGTAGGCACAGGCAACCGTTCCGAGCGTATCAGGACCTATAATTTTCCCGAAAGCCGTCTTACCGACCACAGGATAGGTCTTACCATTTACCGCCTTGAATATATATTGAACGGAAACCTTGACGAAGTAGTGGACGCTCTTGCAACAGCTGACCAGGCGGCAAAGCTTTCGGCACAGAACGATTAAAAATGCGGACGGGGAAAAAGATGTTTGATACAAGGATGCTTTCATCGGACAGTTCCGATATTGAATATGTGGCAAAGCTCATAAATGACGGCGAAGTTGTGGGTATGCCTACTGAAACGGTTTACGGTCTTGCTGCGGACGCAACCAACGAAAATGCCGTTAAAAAAATTTTTGAAGCTAAGGGACGTCCTCAGGACAACCCTCTTATAGTTCACCTTTCCGGCGTTGAAATGATGGACAAGTATGTCTGCAACGTGCCGGAGCTTGCATATAAAATAGCAGAGCGCTTCTGCCCGGGACCGATAACAATGGTACTGCCGAAACGTGATATTATTCCGTATGTTACCAGCGCAGGTCTTGACACGGTTGGTATAAGAATACCTTATCACAAAACCGCAAGGGAGCTTATTGACGCTTGCGGAAAGCCCCTTGCGGCACCGTCTGCAAACCTGTCGGGAAGTCCAAGTCCTACTACGGCTGCTCACGTTATGAATGATATGAAGGGACGTATCCCTGCAATAATCGACGGCGGAGCCTGTGCTGTTGGAGTGGAAAGCACGGTAATTTCCTTTGAGGGAGAGGGGATAAGGCTTCTGCGCCCCGGTTACGTTTCCGTTGAAGACCTGAAAGCCTTTGGAGTTCCCGTTTACTGCGACAAGGGCATAACGGAAGCTGTTGCGGCTAATGAAAAGGTGCTTTCGCCGGGAATGAAGTACAAGCACTATTCTCCCAAGGCAAATGTTACGATAATCACAGGAGAGCTTGATAAATTTACCCAATACGTTTCGGAGCATAACGGCGAGGACGTTTACGCTATGCTTTATGACAGTGACGCAGCTTTCTATCCCTATAAATATATGACTTACGGGGATAATGCGGAGGAACAGGCTGCGCAGCTTTTCGGCGTACTGAGAAAAGCCGATGAAATAGGCGCAAAGCAGGTATATGCAAGGTGTCCTTCGCAGGACGGAGTAGGTCTTGCGGTTTATAACAGGTTGCTGAGAGCCGCCGGATTCGAGGTGATAAGAGTATGAGCAAAACGACCGATATTTCGGTTATCGGTTTGACAGGTCAGAGCGGAGCGGGGAAAACCACGGTTTCAAAGGTTTTTTCCGAGGAGGGCTTTGCGGATATAAATGCAGACAAAATTGCACGGGAGATAATGGTAAAGGATTCGCCCTGCCTTAAAGAACTTGCGGAATGCTTCGGCAGCGAAATAATCCTTGAAAACGGCGAGCTTGACCGCAGAAAACTTGCCGGAATTGTCTTTAACGACCCGGAAAAGCTGGCACAGCTCAATGCCATAAGCTATCCGTACATAACCTATGAAATTATGAAGAAAATAAAGGAATACGCCGGTGAGGGCAAGCGCTTTGTTCTTCTTGACGCTCCTACTCTTTTTGAAAGCAGGGCTGATGATTTCTGCGACCTTATAATCAGTGTTACCGCCCCCGAATCGGTACGCACGGAAAGGATAGCAAAGCGGGACGGTATTTCTCCCGAGCAGATAAAAGAGCGATTTTCTTCCCAGCATTCCGAAAAGTTTTTTATCGACCATTCGGATTTTATTATCAAAAACAACAAATCCGTGGACGATCTTATAGAAAAAGCCCGTGAGGTTGCGGATAAGGTTAAGGAGTATTGCAATAATGCTGAAGAAGCTTGGTAGTTTTATCTTGATAGTGATCGTTGTCTGCGGCGTTCTGGCGGCGGTAAATGCGGAGACTCTGTGCAAAAAGTATATTTATCCCGTAAGATATGAGGAATACGTTGAAAAGTATGCGGCGGAGAACGGTCTGGACAAATATTTTGTTTATGCAATGATAAAAACCGAAAGCAATTTCAACAGCACGGCGGTTTCGGACGTTGGCGCAAGAGGTCTTATGCAGATAATGGAGGACGCATTTGACTGGGTAAAATACCGTATGAACGACGAAAGGGATGTTGAATACGGGGATATGTTTGACCCGGAGTATAATATTGAATACGGAACCTATCTTATTTCTCTTCTTTACAGCGAGTACGGCGACGAGGAAACGGCTCTTGCGGCGTATTTTACAGGCAGGGGAAAGGTCAACGAGTGGCTTTCGGACAGCGATTACAGCGATGACGGCGTTACTTTAAAGGAGATACCTTCTGCTGCAACAAGGCATTATGTCAATAAGGTTATGACCGCTTACCGCGGTTATACTAATTTATATAACAAAAGCGGCGGTTGATCCTCCGTTTTCAGAAAGGAAAGATAAATATGGAGAAAGAAAAATCCGCAGGTCAGCTTCTTAAAGAAAAGCTCTGCACTTCCAAAAAACATTCGGGTCTGAAGCTTTCGGCAGACGAGATAAGGACTTGCTTTGATTTCTGCGAGGATTATAAGGTATTCCTCAACGATGCAAAAACTGAGCGTGAAGCAGTTATAAAGGCTATCACACTTGCAGAAAAATGCGGCTTTACAGAATTTAAAAGCGGTATGACCCTTAAAGAGGGTGACAAGATATACTTCAACAACAGAGGAAAAGCTGTTATCCTTGCCGTTATAGGCAGCGAGCCTATTGAAAAGGGCGTACATCTTGCAGCTGCGCATATTGATTCACCCCGTCTTGACCTTAAGCAGAATCCTCTTTACGAGGACAGCGAGGTGGCTCTTTTCAAGACACATTACTACGGCGGAATAAAGAAGTACCAGTGGGGTACTATCCCTCTTGCTCTTCACGGCATTGTCGTTAAAAAGGACGGCACCAAGGTCAGCGTAAATATCGGCGAGGACGAAAACGACCCTGTTTTCTGTGTAAGCGACCTGCTTCCGCACCTTGCTAACGAGCAGATGAAGCGTACTCCCGGCGAGCTTTTAAAGGGCGAGGAGCTTAACATTATTGTCGGTTCCATGCCTTTTAAGGACGACGAGGTAAGCGAAAAGGTAAAGCTGAACATTATGTCTATCCTTAACGAAAAGTACGGAATGATCGAAGAGGATTTCCTTTCCGCAGAGCTTGAGGCTGTTCCTGCGTTCAAGGCAAAGGACGTCGGACTTGACAGAAGTATGGTTGGCTCCTACGGTCATGACGACAGAGTATGCGCATATACCGCTCTTAAAGCTATTCTCGATTGCAAGAGCGTTAAGAAGACCTCTGTAACTGTTCTTACCGATAAGGAAGAAACGGGCAGCGACGGAAATACGGGACTTTGCTCCGATTATCTCAGCCACTTCTTCTATGACCTTGCAGAATGCTTCGGTGCAGACGGAAGAAAGGTCATTGCTCACACAGAATGTCTTTCCGCAGACGTTAACGCAGCCTTTGACCCCACTTTCCCCGATGTTATGGATAAGAGAAACTGCGCATTTATGAATTACGGCGTATGCGTAACAAAATTTACCGGCGCAAGAGGAAAGTCAGGCACTTCCGACGCTTCTGCAGAATTTGTGGGCAGAGTACGTTCTCTTCTTGACGGCAGCAACGTTATCTGGCAGACTGGCGAGCTTGGAAAGGTAGACGCAGGCGGCGGCGGAACGGTTGCCGCATATCTTGCAAATATGAATATGGACGTTATCGACGTTGGCGTTCCCGTAGTTTCCATGCACGCTCCCTTTGAGATCGTTGCAAAAACCGATGTTTATATGACCTACAAGGCATTTTATGTATTCTTTCAGGAATAATCAAGGATAAATATTTTGTCCGCCGCTTTCCGAAAAGGTTAGCGGCGGATTTTTATGCGGAAAAATGACAAAATAAATATTATTTTACCGATTGTCTATTGACATTTGAAGCAATATTATATAAAGTAATATTATGTGCGTTTTTATGTTTTTCAGCAGAATATCAGGAGGGGTATGAACGGAATGAATAATATTGTTACATTAAAGGACATAGTGGTTGAATTTGACGGAGAAAGAATACTTGACAAAATTAATCTGGATATTAAGGACAAGGAGTTTGTGACTCTGCTTGGACCGTCAGGCTGCGGTAAAACCACAACTCTCAGAATAATTGGCGGATTTCTTAACCCCGACAGCGGAACAGTTATGTTTGACGGCAAAAAAATCAACGGTGTTCCGCCTTATAAAAGGAACGTCAATACCGTTTTCCAGAGATACGCTCTTTTTCCTCATCTCAACGTTTACGATAATATTGCTTTCGGTCTGCGTGTGCAGAAGCTGTCCGAAAAGGAGATCTCAAAGCGTGTTGCGGAAATGCTTAAGCTGGTAAACCTTACCGGATTTGAAAAGAGAAGCATAACCCGTCTTTCCGGCGGTCAGCAGCAGAGAGTTGCAATAGCAAGAGCACTCGTAAATCACCCGAAGGTGCTTTTGCTTGACGAACCTCTCGGCGCTCTTGACCTAAAGCTCAGAAAGGAAATGCAGATAGAGCTGAAGCGTATTCAGGAACAGCTTGAAATAACCTTTATTTACGTTACCCACGACCAGGAAGAAGCGCTTACAATGAGCGATACTGTTGTCGTAATGAACGGCGGAATAATCCAGCAGATAGGTTCTCCCGTTGATATTTACAACGAGCCGAAAAATGCCTTTGTTGCCGATTTTATCGGGGAAAGTAACATTCTGAACGGTCTTATGATAAGGGACAGGCTTGTGGAAATAAGCGGCAGAAATTTTGAGTGCGTAGACGGCGGCTTCGGAGAAAATACTCCTGTGGATGTTGTGATACGTCCCGAGGATATAACTTTGGTGGCTCCCGAAGAAGCACAGCTTAACGGAATAGTTGAATCCGTCATTTTTAAGGGTGTACATTATGAAATGCTCATTGACGCATATGATTTCAGATGGATAGTCCACTCCACAAAAGCGGCTGAAAAGGGCGCTTCCGTAGGCATCACCTTTACTCCCGATGATATTCATATTATGAATAAAATGAAATCTCACGAATCCGCAGAGGAGGGCGCAGATGAATAATTTAAAAAATAAACTTGCTGCAGCGCCCTACCTTGTGTGGATGGTGGTTTTTATCCTTGTTCCGCTTCTTATGGTAGCGTATTTTGCCTTTACCGACGGAAACGGACATTTTACCCTTGATTATGTTTCCGATGTTGCACAGTATGCCCCCATTTTTATCCGTTCTATATGGCTTGCTCTTATTGCAACTGTGATATGCCTTGTAATAGCTTATCCTCTTGCATATATCCTTACGGGGCTGAAATCTGGAACACGAAGCACAATGCTTATGATAGTAATGCTCCCCATGTGGATGAATTTTCTGCTCAGGACATACGCATGGATGACCTTGCTGGGAAATAACGGACTTATCAATTCCTTTCTCGGACTTTTCGGCATCGGACCATTTAAAATGCTCAATACCGAAGGTGCGGTAGTTCTCGGTATGGTGTATAACTATTTGCCGTTTATGATACTGCCTATTTATTCGGTAATGGTAAAGATAGACAAAAGCGTTCTTGAAGCGGCTGCCGACCTTGGCTGCAATCCGAGAAAAACGCTGCTGAAGGTCGTGTTTCCCCTCAGCCTGCCGGGCGTTTTTTCGGGGATAACAATGGTATTCGTGCCGGCGATAAGTACGTTCATCATCTCCCGTATGCTTGGCGGCGGCGGAAATCTTCTTATAGGCGACCTTATTGAAATGCAGTTCCTGGGCAACTCCTATAATATGAACCTTGGTGCGGCTATTTCTCTTGTTCTTATGGTAATAGTGCTTCTTATAATGACGATAATGAATCAATTTAGCGCCGATGAAGACGGCGTAGTTCTGATGTAAGGGGAGGGCGGACAATGAAAAAACTTTCCAAGGTTTATCTCGGACTTGTGCTTATGTTCCTTTATGTTCCGATCTTTGTGCTGATAGTTTTCTCCTTTAACACCACAAAAAGCCGTTCAGTTATGTCGGGCTTTACCTTTGACTGGTATATAAAGCTGTTCAAGAACGAAATTATTATCAGTTCTTTGGTCAATACCATTATTGTCGCCGTTATTGCTTCAATTGTAGCAACCATTCTCGGCACAGCGGCAGCTATAGGCATAAACAATATGAAGAAGTTTTCAAAGACTATAGTGCTGAACATTACCAATTTCCCTATCATTAACCCGGAAATTGTAACAGGCGTTTCTCTTATGCTTTTGTTTGTTTTTTTTGCAGCAAGAATGAACCTTGAATTCGGTTTTGTGACATTGCTTATTGCGCATATTACATTTGATGTGCCTTATGTTATCCTTAATGTTATGCCGAAATTCAAGCAGATGGACCCGTTCCTTTATGAAGCGGCTCAGGATCTTGGCTGCAACCCTGTTTCGGCGTTTTTCAAGGTAGTTCTGCCGGAAATTATGCCCGGTGTTGTATCGGGTTTCCTTATGGCGTTTACATTTTCTCTTGACGATTTTATTATCAGCTATTTTACCTGCGGTTCAAGCGTTCAGACGCTTCCCGTAACCATATATTCCATGACAAGAAGAAAGGTCAGCCCCGAAATAAACGCCCTTTCAACAATAATTTTCCTTGTAGTCGTAATTGTTCTTGTTATAAAAAATATGATCGAACGCAAGAGCACGGCAAAGGTGAAGGAGGAAAGATAAGTGAAGAAAAAACTTTATAGGTCTTTTTCCGCAGTTTTTGCTGCAGCGCTTTTGTGTACTCTTCTGCCGTCTTGTTCGCATATCGAGGAAGAAGGGGAGGAGGACGGCGAAACCGAAGTTCAGACCCTTACCGTTGCAGACGAGGCTTATTACAGCCGTTTCCGTGACGCAGGTATTTCCATAAACGTTTATAACTGGGGCGAATACATTTCAGACGGCTCCGAAGATGGAACGCTCAACGTCAATGCGGAGTTTACAAAGCTTACGGGAATAAAAGTCAACTACACAAACTACGCCACCAACGAAGAGCTGTACGCAAAGCTGAAAGGCGGCGGAGCAAGCTATGATATTATTATCCCCTCTGATTATATGATCTCCCGTATGATAAAAGAGGGTATGCTTCAGAAGCTGGATTATGACAATATCCCGAATTTCAGTTATATAACCGATACCTTTGTTGACCCCACATATG
>JBJEQN010000058.1:0-13413 GCA_051881775.1 Oscillospiraceae bacterium
TGCTGTATTCTCGCTGTATCCTATGCTGACAACATTTTATTACAGCTTCTTTGAAAACTATAATCAGGGTTTAACTACTATCGGCCCGAATTTTGTCGGATTGAAGAACTATATAAATCTTTTCAAACCCAATGAAGGTGTATTTGAACTGTTGGTATATACCAAAAATACTATGATAATGTGGCTTTTAGGTGCTGTACCTCAGTTTGTTTTCTCACTGTTGCTGGCAGTAATTTTTACTTCGGTAAGACTTAAAATAAAGGGTCAGAGATTCTTTAAGACGGTAATTTATATGCCAAACCTCATTATGGCAGCCGCTTACTCTATGTTGTTCTATGTAATGTTCAGTGAGGTTGGACCTGTGGGAATGTTATGTAAAACACTTATTTCCGAAGATTTCGTTGTTTTCCAAAGCGTAGGTGCTTCAAGAGGCGTTATTGCGTTTATTAACTTCCTTATGTGGTTTGGTAATACAACGATCATGCTTATGGCAGGTATTATGGGTATCGACCAGAGTTTGTTTGAAGCTGCTTCAATAGACGGCGCAAGCGGTACTCAGGTATTTTTCAAGATCACTCTTCCGTTGCTTTCTCCTATTTTTGTTTATGTTGCCATCACTTCTCTTATCGGCGGACTTCAGATGTACGACGTTCCGCAGATCATCGGTGGCACAGACGGTACACCAAACAGATCTACCAGAACGCTTATAATGTGGCTGAACAATGTCGTTACCGGAAAGGCAAAGGACTACGGCAAGGGCGGTGCAATATCTGTACTGATATTCATCATTACCGGTGTACTCAGCTTTATTGTGTATAAGAACATGGTAAAGGAAGATAAAACGGCGAAAGCATCAAGAAGGAGGAAGAAAAATGACTTATTGTAATAAGATAGGTGAAACGGAAAGCGATCGTACCAAACAAACTGTTGCAAGAGTTTTATCCTACGTATTCTTGGGTTTTGTAACGTTTTTATCGCTGTTCCCCATAGTTCTTCTTATCATCAACTCAACAAGAAGCGGCGATCAGCTTCAGATGGGCTTCAGCCTTCTTCCCGGTTCTTCTTTCGGAAAGAATTTCAGTGCTGCGATAGGTGCATCGACAATTGACCTGCCCCACGGACTTATCAACAGCTTTATTGTTGCTGCTTGTGTATGTTTAGTAACTACATACTTCTCGGCAATGACTGCATACGGAATCCATGTTTATGATTTCAGGCTTAAGAGAGTTGCATTTAACTTCATTTTGGTAATTATGATGATACCTACTCAGATCTCTGCAGTTGGTTTTATCAAGTTGGTCTACAATATGCATCTGACAAATAATTTCCTGCCTCTGATCATTCCTGCAGTAGCTTCTCCTGCTATATTCTTCTATATGAAGCAATATCTGGAAAGCTCCCTGCCGATGGACGTTATTGAGGCGGCTCGTGTGGACGGTTCAAATGAATTTGCCACATTCAATACCATTGCTTTGCCAATGATGAAGCCTGCGATGGCAGTTCAGTTGATCTTCTCATTCGTTGCTTCATGGAACAACTTCTTTACTCCTGCTCTTATTCTGACAGATGCCAAGAAGCAGACGCTTCCTATCATGATCTCCAAACTGAGATCTATGCAGCTGTCCGGAAACAGTGACCTTGGTCAGATCTATATGGTAATTTTGATTTCTATCATTCCTGTTGTTATCGTATATTTCTTTATTTCCAAGAACATTGTAGAGGGCGTTGCTCTCGGAGCTGTAAAGGGTTGATCGGATTCTTTATACAAAAGAAAAAAACAGCAAAACAGATTTGGCGGTGCGCTTTGGCGTGCCGCCTTTAGTTTTGCACGATCTTGTTAGCTTGTTAGACAGAAAAAGCGCAATTCACATATCGGTTAATGTGAATTGCGCTTTGTATTTGCTGATATTATGCCTGATATTCCATTCCAAGCTTAATAGCTTTAAGATTATTGCCGAGTAAATGGGCTTTCCTTGGCGGTATAACGTGTTCAAGTGCTTTTTGGATAGTCTCGTTGTCGGCGATTCCGGTTTCTGCCATAAGCTTTCCCGTAAGTATGATATTTGCACCGCCCTTTAATTCCGGGTCACCGTTTGTAAGCTCTGTTGCAGGAACGTAGCATACCTTAACGTCGGTGCGCTCCACCTTCACATCGACCATGGAGCTGTCTACAATAACAAGTCCTCCCGGCTGTACCTTGTCTATGAATTTCTCAAGAGAAGGCGTGTTCATTACCACAAGAACGTTGGGATTTACAACAAGGGGAGAACCTATGGGCTCATCGGAAATGCAGACGGAACAGTTGCAGGTGCCACCTCTCATTTCGGGACCGTAGGAGGGCAGCCATGAAACCTCGCTGCCGTTGTAAAGTCCGCAGTATACGATGACCTTTCCGGCGAAAAGTATACCCTGTCCGCCGAAGCCTGCGAGAAGAATGTCGTAATTCATTACTTTGCCGCCTCCTCTGCACGAATGTCCTTGTACGCTTTAAGAGGATAATAAGGTATCATTTCCTCGTCTATCTTTTTCAGCGCTTCGGCAGGGGAAACGCCCCAGTTCGTTGGGCAGGAGGAAAGAACCTCGATTATGGAAAAGCCCAGCTTGTCACGCTGATTTTCAAACGCCTTGCGGATAGCCTTCTTTGCCTCTCTGATGTGGGGTACCGAGTTAACGGCAACACGCTGTGAAAGAGCAACTCCGTCCAGAGCGGCAAGCATTTCAACCATTCTGATTGGGAAGCCTGCGGTCTTGGTGTCACGTCCGTAAGGAGTGGTCTGAGTTACCTGACCGGGGAGGGAGGTGGGCGCCATCTGTCCGCCCGTCATACCGTAAATTGCGTTATTGACAAAAATAACGGTTATGTTTTCGCCTCTTGTGGCAGCATGTACGGTCTCTGCGGTTCCGATAGCGGCACAGTCGCCGTCACCCTGATATGTGAAAACGAATTTGTCGGGAAGAGCGCGCTTTACGCCCGTTGCAGTTGCAGGAGCACGTCCGTGTGCGGCTTCTATCATATCGCAGTTGAAGTAATCGTAAGCCATAACTGCGCAGCCTACGGGAGCAATGCCTATTGTATCGCCCTCAATTCCCATTTCATCTATAACTTCGGCAATAAGCCTGTGAATGATTCCGTGTGTGCAGCCGGGGCAGTAATGGGTCGGTACATCTGCCAGCGACTTAGGTCTTTCAAAAACAACAGCCATTTCGGATAATTCCTTTCCGACGGAACAAGTATGGCGTTTATTCCGTCTTAATATTTTTCTGCAAGTCTTTTTATCTGTTCAAGCACCTCGGCAGGTGAGGGGATAACGCCGCCTGTTCTGCCGAAAAATTCTACCGGTTTGGAGCAGTTGAGCGCAAGCTTAACGTCCTCTATCATCTGTCCCATTGACATTTCAACGTCAAGAAAGACCTTTGCGTTCTTTGCCGCTTCGTTGATCTCCTTAACGGGGAAGGGCCACAGGGTTATGGGACGGAAAAGTCCTGCCTTTATGCCCTCAGCTCTTGCGTGGTTGACTGCGGATTTCGCAACTCTTGCCGAAGCGCCGTATGCCGCAACTACAACGTCTGCGTCCTCGGTAAGATAAAGCTCAGCTTCGGTGAGGTTTGCTTTTATTACTTCATAACGCTCATAACGGCTTTTTATTGAATTTTCAAGCTCCTCGGGAACGAGATAAAGAGAATTTGTGATGTTGTGCTTTCTCTTGCCGCCGTGACCGTTGGTCGCCCAGGGCTTGGGTTCAAATTCGGTCTTTCTTTCGGGGAAGGTCACAGGCTCCATCATCTGACCAAGCAGACCGTCTGCAAGTATCATTGCCGGCATACGGTACTTGTCAGCCATATCAAATGCAAGGGTGACTTTATCCACCATTTCCTGCACGGAACAGGGTGCGTAAACAAGAAGCTGATAGTCGCCGTGACCGAGAGCCTTTGTTGCCTGCCAGTAGTCCGACTGGGAAGGCTGTATGCCCCCAAGTCCGGGACCGCCTCGCTGTACGTTGATGATAACGCAGGGCAGGTCGCAGCCTGCAATGTAGGACACACCCTCCGATTTAAGGGAAATTCCCGGCGAAGAGGAAGATGTCATGGTTCTTACGCCTGCCGAAGCTGCGCCCAGGACCATGTTGATTGCGGCTATTTCCGATTCAGCCTGAAGAAAAACGCCGCCGTTCTTAGGCATATTCTTGGCAAGATATGCGGCTACCTCGGTTTGCGGTGTGATAGGGTAGCCGAAAAAGCATTTGCAGCCGGCTCTTATTGCCGCTTCTGCAAGAGCCTCGTTGCCTTTCATAAGATTTCTTTCCAAAATGTTCAACTCCTTGTATGAAGATGTTATTTTTCAACCGTAATTGCGCAGTCGGGACACATCGTTGCACACATTGCGCAGCCGATACAGCTTGAATCATCGGTGCAGTATGCGGTGAAATAACCCTTTTTGTTGCGCTTTTCTTCCTGAAGAGCCACTATTTTTTTCGGACAAGCTGTTGCGCACAGTCCGCAGCCCTTGCAGCGTTCAAAATTGACCGTAATTTTAGCCATTTTAACATTCTCCTTGTAAATCAATATGTATTTGAAGTTTCTTTAAGTGCTTTTGAAGTTTTTGCTATGCAGTAAATTCCGTAGCCTATGTTGAAGAAGGGAATTATGGACAGGAATATCCACAGCGCTTTCATTCCCTTTGTTTTGTCGGAAGAAACGGTAAATCTTATGCAGCCGTTAATAACCAGCACAAGCTCCAGCAGCGCCATAATTCCCACAAAAGCAACCGCCATCATATATGTTCCCACTATAATGTAATAAGCTATTGCTATAAGATTAAAGAACGGGATAAGCAGTATAAACAGCATCATAAGCTGTACCATTATAGTATCTTTGATATTTCCTGCCCACAGCACATCGCATATTAAGTAAAGCATAACGACCATTGCTGCAAAATAAATGATCGTTCCGATGCTTCCCGTTATAACGAGCCGTCTTGCGCCGATGAATTTAAGCCGCCTGTCGTCACAATTCTGCAGCAGCGGCGATTTTTTGTCAATGGGCTTGACATGACCACGGATATAAATTACCGCCATGGCGATAAGCACGGCAAAGGAAAGGATCGTTAATAAAACAAGCTTTCCGGCAGTGGCGAATTCGCATGCCAGAAGATTTCCGCCGACGTAAATTACGCTCGTACATATGGTGTAAATGCAGTATGCTGCTATGATCGGTGCTGTTAGCATAAATCCCGACCATATAACAAGTCTTGAAAGAAGTCCTCTCTTTATAATGTCGGCAATTACCAGCGCTGCATAGACAGCAAATATTATTAGTATAATTCCAAGTGATATTTCCATAATGTCCCCCGTAAGATGTTATTTTTCCCAAGGCTTTTTAACGTAAACCTCCGCTTCAAAAGGACTTGGTACCTTTGCTTGTCCCCCTGTGGTATCCACGGTGCAGAGCAGGGGAAGACCCGTCAGTGCGGATGCCTTTTCGGCGTAGGAAACGCTTTTTTCAACCGTTTCGGCAGTTGTTTCCTCTCCAAGGTTTGAGTTGTTGACTATCCCCGTGCATTTCATACGGGAGGCGCTTTCTATTTCAAGCATAAACTCCGCTGCTTCTTCGGGAGTTTCCGTAAGGTAGCGGTACATATTCACCACATAAACCATTTCAAGGCTGTCCGAATATGCCGCAAGCTCTTTTTCGTAGCGCCCGAGAGCGTAAGCGCCTGCGTCGTCACCCCCAACGTCAATGATTATCCTGCCGCCCTCCTTGAAAATTCCGCCTATATCAAAGGATAGTGCAGGAATATCAAGGTTTGTGTTGGCGTACATAGGAGTTATGAGGGTTATGCCGTTATTTTCAAAAAGTCCTCCGAAATCGGCGGAACGGAAGTAAGGATTAACTGTGTCAAGGTCAACAACGGTGACTTTTTCTCCGCTTTTTGCAGCTTTTACTGCAAGATTGGCGGTGAAATTGGTCTTGCCGCTGCCGTAATGTCCTGTAACTATGGTAATTTTACCAAATTTATCATTCATAAACAAAAATCTCCGTACCGTTACATCTGGTTTCTAAAACTATTATATATCGCTATATTAATTTTGTCAATGGTTTTGAAAATAATTTTATCTATTTTTAATTTAACTATTGTAATTTGAAAAATAATGTTGTATAATATCATTAATCAAATAAGACGACAGGAGATGATAGGTAATATGGAAAATGTAAACGACGTTTGCAGACGATTCTGGAACAGGCAGCAGAGGACCTGCCGTCTGCCGAGATGGTCTGAACTGCCGGACATTGAGCTTTATATGGATCAGGTAATAACCTATATGAACAAGTTTACCCCTGTTTTTACCAGAGATGGTGAAAACGGACTTACGCCGTCTATGATAAACAACTATGTGAAGCTGAATATCATTCCTCCGCCGGTGAAGAAAAAGTATTCAAGGGTGCATCTTTCACGTCTTATAATGATATGCGCAATGAAGCCCGTGCTTTCCATTCAGCTTATCGGTGCGCTGATAGAATATATGCTGAAAAGCCGTTCCGAAGAGGAGCTGCTGGACTTTTTTGCGGAGCAGTACGAGCATACATATATAAAAATAACGGATATACTCCGTTCTTCCGTGGAGGAGATAACCGACAATGACACAAATATCAGCCGTATACTTGCCCTGACGGTAATGCAGGCGGCGGCTGTTTCCTGCGGCAGCAAGATACTTGCGGAAAATGCCCTTGCGGAAATGCAGCATCTTAACGTTCTTATTGCTCCGTCCTCCGAGGCGGCAAGGGAGAAAAAGGAAAAAGAGGCTAAGAAACGGGAAAAGGAAAGGGAGCTTGCGGTGAAGTAGTCCTGCCTTTTTCGCATAAAAAACGGATATAGCGGCTTTATCTGCCGTTATATCCGTTTTTGTGTTGCATAAAATTGTTCCAATGTAATATTTCCGCTTGTTTATGCTGTCGGTGGTCTATGTTTTTATTGCAAATATATTGATTTATTGCGGATAAATGTGTATAATTATATTATTATGCGGTATTTTTTATGAAACGGGGGAGCGCTGTGGAAAAAGAAACTTACGAAAAAGAAAATGACGGAGAAGTGTACGCTATTGAATGTAAGGGCATAACAAAGGTATTCGGTTCTGTCGTTGCCAACGATAATATAGATCTTTCTGTAAAATACGGAGAGATACTTGCCTTGCTGGGCGAGAACGGCTCGGGCAAGACCACTCTTATGAATATGCTTTCGGGCATTTATCACCCCGACAGCGGCTCTATAAGCATTTCGGGTAAGCCTGCCTCCATAAATTCCCCCTCGGATGCCATTGCGCTGGGAATAGGCATGATACATCAGCACTTCAAGTTGGTAGAGGCGTTCAGTGCTGTTGACAATATTATTGCAGGAACGCCCGGAAAGCTGAAAAAGCGCTCCGTTATACGCAGCGAGATAGCAGCAATAAGCCAAAAGCTGGGTCTTGACGTTGACCCCGACAAAAAAATATACAATATGTCCGTCAGCGAAAAGCAGACGGTGGAAATATTAAAGGTGCTTTACAGGGGCGCAAGAATACTTATCCTTGATGAGCCTACTGCCGTTCTTACACCCCAGGAAACGGAAAAGCTGTTTGATATGCTCCGCAGAATGAGGGACGACGGCTGCGCCATAATCATTATTACCCACAAGCTCAACGAGGTGCTTGCCATAAGCGACAGAGTTACCGTTCTCCGCAAGGGACAGTCTGCGGCAACGGTGCTTACCGCTGAATCGGACGAAAAGAAGCTGACGGAGTTAATGGTTGGCAAGAAGGTCGACCTGAGCATTGAACGTCCCGAGCCTGTTTCTCCCGAGCCCCTTCTTAACGTGTATCATCTTTCCGTTGACAAGCCTGACGGTTCGCTTGCGCTGGACGATGTTACCTTTGATATTTACAGCGGCGAGATATTGGGCGTTGCAGGCGTTGCGGGCAGCGGTCAGAAGGAGCTTTGCGAGACCATTGCAGGACTTAACGGCATACGTTCCGGCGCTGTGCTTTACAAAAAGGAAAACATCATCGGCAAGTCTGCAAGGGAAATTATCGACCTTGGCATAAGCATGAGCTTCGTTCCCGAGGACAGGCTCGGAATGGGTCTTGTTGCTTCAATGGGAATGACGGGCAATATGATGCTGAAATCCTACGGCAAGAGCAAGGGATTCTTTGTTGACAAGGCACCTGCCAAAGAGCTTTCGGAAAAGCTGATAAAAAAGCTTGATATTAAGACGCCCTCGGCGGAAACTCCCGTAAGAATGCTGTCGGGCGGCAACGTTCAGAAGGTGCTTCTCGGACGTGAGATAGAATCCGCTCCAAACCTGCTTATTACAGCTTACCCCGTGCGAGGACTTGACATAAATTCCGCTTATACGGTTTATGACCTGCTTAACGAACAGAAGAAAAAAGGCGTTGCGGTGCTTTTTATCGGCGAGGATCTGGACGTACTGCTTGAACTTGCTGATAAAATTATGGTGCTGTGCCACGGAAAAATAACCGGCCTTGTTGACGCACGGAAGGTCACAAAGGAGCAGATAGGTCTTATGATGACAGGCTCGTCTGCGGAGGAGGTGCTTGGAAATGGCTGAAGCGGCAGTTAAAAAAGCCGGAGGTCTCCGTGTAAGAATTGCAAAGCGTGCGGAGCTTGGAACGAAAAAAGCTGTGCTTATACGGCTTGCTTCGGTGCTTGCGGCGCTTATTGCAGGCGGAATTTTTATTCTTATCATAGGCTACAACCCCTTTCCCGTGTACGGAACTATCTTAAAGGGCGCATTCAGCACGGCTATGGCTTTTCAGGCAACGGTAAAGATAATGATACCCTTGCTTATTTCGGCTTTGGGAGTAACGCTGGCGTTCAAAATGAAGTTCTGGAACATCGGAGCGGAGGGACAGATAATCGTAGGCGCGATCTTTGCTTCATATTTTGCCCTTTTTCACGACAACCTGCCCCACGTTCTGCTTATTATCATTATGCTTGTGGCAGGCATAATCGGCGGCGGACTTTACGGACTTATCCCTGCATTTTTCAAGGCTAAATTCAACACGAATGAAACGCTTTTCACCCTTATGCTAAACTATATCGCACTTAACATTATAGTCTGGCTGAGAGACGGAGCGTGGGCTGACCCCGAATCGGGAGGCTTCCCGAAAATCGCAAGATTTTCCGCAAATGCACAGCTTGACAAGGTTTTCGGAGTTCAGATAGGCTGGATAATCGGTCTTGTGCTTACGGCGGCGGTCTTTGTTTACCTGAGATACACCAAGCACGGCTACGAAATAAGTGTTGTTTCGGAAAGCCACGCAACTGCACGTTACGCAGGTATGGATCCGAAAAAGATAATGCTGAGAACAATGTTTTTAAGCGGCGCTGTGTGCGGCGTTGCAGGAATGGTGCAGGCTACGGGTTCGGATATGACCCTTGCCACCTCTGTTGCAGGCGGCGTAGGCTTTACGGCGATAATCGTAGCTTGGCTTGCGCAGCTTAACCCTATTGTTATATTGATAGTATCCTTCCTTTTTGCGGTGCTTGAAAAGGGCAGCAGCGTTATGCAGTCAACATTCGGCATTTCCACCTACTGTGCAGACGTTTTGCAGGGAATAATCCTGTTTTTCGTCCTTGCAGGCGAGTTTTTCGTTAGGTACAAATTTGTTGCCGGAGGAAAGGAGAGCAAAAGCTAATGGATATGTTTATAAACTTCCTTGTTGCGGCTGTGCTTGCCGGAACGCCTCTCCTTTTCGGTACGGTGGGAGAGATAATCAACGAAAAAGCAGGACATCTTAACCTTGGCGTTGAGGGTATGATGGCTATCGGAGCCTGCGCAGGCTTTATGGCAGGCTACCGAAGCGACAGCCTTATCATTGCCGTTATTGCAGCATTTCTTGCAGGTGCGGCAGGTGCGCTGATTTACGCTTTGCTGACCGTTACCTTTATGGCTGACCAGAACGTAACGGGTCTTACGCTGACCATTTTCGGCTGCGGCATTTCAAACTTTATCGGCGAATACAACATTGCACGCTCCGAAATGGGAAATCTCAAGCTGCCCGAGCATATCACCTCTCAGATAAGAAACCTTAACATTCCCGTTTTAAGCGATATTCCTGTTGTGGGAAAGCTGCTGTTTTCCTATAATATTTTCGTTTATTTCGGCGTTGTTATTGCAATAATCGTGTTTATTTATCTTAACAAGACCAAGTCGGGACTGAATCTTCGCACCATAGGTGAAAATCCTGCCGCAGCGGACGCAGTAGGCATACACGTTGCAAGGAACAAGTATATAAGCCTGCTCATCGGCGGCGGAATATGCGGCATAGGCGGAGCTTACTGCTCAATGATAATCTGCGGCGGCGTGTGGATGAGTGACAGCGTAAACGGTCTTGGCTGGATATCCGTTGCACTTGTAATATTTGCGGCTTGGAGCCCTCTTAAAGCCATTGGCGGAAGCCTTGTTTTCGGTGCATTCAGCGTGCTTAAATACTATATGCCCAAGTCGATAATAACCCTGCCCAACGCATTTTACGATATGCTCCCGTTCCTTATTACGGCGCTTATTCTTGTAATAACTTCTGTAAGGAAAAACAAGGGCAGAGCACAGCCTGCTTCCTGCGGCATAAATTATTTCAGAGAAGAGAGATAAATTTATACTGCTCAATTGCAGGGTTTTTGGAGCGGTTCTGACAAATTTTGTTATGGTCAAGGAATTATAAACAAGGACTTTTTTCGGAAGGAGAGTTTGTTATGAAAAAACATACTAAGGTCATAATTGCCGCAGCGGCAGTTATCGGAGCGGCAGCCGCAGTTTCAAAGTATTTTTGCGATTTTGCCCTGAAAAAGGGCGGCGGCTTGAAGCTGAGGGCTGGTTTTACCAAAAACAGCGAAATTGACGATGTGCAGGAACAGCGCCTTGACCTGCTTAAAGAACGCACGGAAAAATACAAGGCGTGGTTTACGGAGAACGCAGAGGACGTTTATCTGCTGACCAACGGCGGCGTTAAGGTACACGCTCTTCTTGCGAAAGCCGAGGGCAATTCAAGAAAATATGCGGTAGTGTGCCACGGCTACAAGGACAGCGCCGCAGGAATGGGTTTTGCGGCATATAATTTCGTTAAAATGGGATATAACGTCCTTGCGCCCGACGGAAGAGCCTCCGGCAAGACCGAGGGCGGATATATAGGAATGGGCTGGCTTGAACGCTGTGACGTCAAGGGCTACATAAACTTTATCCTTGCAAGAGACCCACAGGCGGAGATAGTGCTTTACGGAATTTCCATGGGTGCGTCCGAAGTAATGATGGCGGCAGGGGAGAAGCTGCCCGACAACGTTAAAGCCATAGTTGAGGACTGCGGCTATACCTCCGTGTGGGACGAGTTTGCGGTGCAGTTCAAAAATATATTCCACCTGCCTGCATTCCCTCTGCTGTATCTCATTTCGCTTTATGCCAAGCTTTTTGTGGGCTACGGCTTTAAGGAAGCAAGCGCAGAGGAGGCATTGAAGCGCAGCAGGATTCCTATACTTATGATACACGGCACAGAGGACGATTTTGTTCCCTTCTCAATGCTTGACAGACTTTACAACGCCGCAGCAGGGGAGAAGGAAAAGCTGGAAATTAAGGGCGCAAAGCATATGCAGTCCGACCTGCTTGAAACGGAGCGTTACTGGAAAGCTGTTGAGGAGTTTACGGGGAAGTATACGCTTTAAGCAATGTAAATTTACAATATTTTGTTAAGGATAATATTTATGAAACTGTCCGTTTTTTATCATCATATCTGCGAGGCGGCTTCTCAGCGCAATATGTCTGTTGATGCTGTTCTTGAAAAGGTGCGTTCCTTCGGTATTTCCTGCGTTGAATGCGATATAGGCGACCTGCGCTCGGGGGAGGTGCCTGCGCTGCTGAAAAAGCACGGCTTCGGTATTTCTTCCGTTTACGGGTTCTACGATTTTGTTTCCTCTCCCGACGGCTTTGCAGGCTTTGAGCATTGTGACATTGCTGCGGAGACCGGTGCGGACAAGGTAATGATAATTCCCGGCTTTTACAGCGCCGCAGACCCCCGTACAAGGGAGCGTGAGCGTGAAAATATGCTTAAAGGTATGTCGGAAATGTGCGCTTATGCCGAAAAAAAGGGACTTACTCCAACTATTGAGGATTTTGATGATTTTAATAGCCCCATTTCCACCGCCGAGGGTATGAAGTGGTTTGCAGACCGTATCCCAAACCTGAAAATAACCTTTGATACGGGCAATTTTATGTATTCTGCCCAGTCGGAGGTATACGCTTTTGAACTGCTTAAAGACAAGATAGTTCACGTTCACTGCAAGGACCGCAGTATGACCCCCGATGAACGCTGCGAAATGAAATGCGCTGTTGACGGCACGGAAATGTACGCCTGTCCCGTTGGTTTTGGCTGTGTGGCAGTTGCGGAAACGGTACGGGAGCTTGAAAAGTCGGGCTACGGCGGATTTTACGTTATAGAGCATTACGGCGCATACGACCAGCTTGGATTTATTGAACGTTCTGCGGAAAATCTGAAAGGAATGGCTGAAAAATGATAAGGGTAACTGTCTGGAACGAATTTGTACACGAGCGTGAATACGAAGGCATAAGGCAGGTCTACCCCGACGGAATTCACGGCTGCATTGCAGGATTTCTCGGCGCAGAAAGCGATATATCCGTCCGCTGCGCCACTCTTGATATGCCGGGGCAGGGTATTTCCGGGGAAATCCTTGCAGAAACCGATGTGCTTATATGGTGGGGACACGCCCGTCACGAGGAAGTGACCGATGAAAACGTCCGTCTTATACGGGATAACGTGCTTGCCGGAATGGGACTTATCGCCCTTCACTCCGCTCATTTCAGCAAGGTGATGAAATCTCTTCTCGGCACCTCAATGACCCTGCGCTGGAGAAACGGCGACAGCGAAAAGCTGTGGTGTACGGCGCCTTATCATCCCATTGCCGCAGGAGTTCCCCAATGTATCGAAATACCCCGTGAGGAAATGTACGGCGAATTTTTCGATATTCCCAAGCCCGACGATGTGGTCTTCACAGGCTGGTTCAAGGGCGGCGAGGTTTTCAGGAGCGGCTGCACCTTTACCCGTGGAATGGGAAAGATATTCTATTTTCAGCCGGGACATGAGGAATATCCCGTATACCATATGCCGGAAATACAGCGCATAATCACCAATGCTGTACGCTGGGCGGCACCTTCGGTAAGGCTTTCTTCTCCTCCTCAATGCACAGAATGCTGATATTCAGAAAAAATTTCAAAAACCCCTTGACAAAGCGTTTTTTAAGTGATATAATTATTTATGCTGATTGGAAATGCGTTGCTAGCTCAGCTGGATAGAGTGACTGGCTACGAACCAGTAGGTCAGGGGTTCGAGTCCCTTGCAGCGCACCAAA
>JBJEQN010000059.1:0-55766 GCA_051881775.1 Oscillospiraceae bacterium
TTTGCTCCTTATCCGGCACTCTCCTCCCCCGAAAACGAGGGAGGAAACACCGGTTTAAAAGAAAGGATGAATTGAAAATTGCTTGGTAAAAAGCTGTTTATTTTTTATACTAATCCCCATTTGTTCTGCAGATAAAGTCGGCAGATAGAATTGCACCAATCAAGGAAAGCGACCGCAGCAATGCTTGGTGCCTTGCAAGGGAGCTTGACGACGAGTGGCGCAATTATAGCTGCCTAATTTATCTACAGGTTAAATGGAGATTAGTATTAGCCTGCGAGAACAGCTGATACGCCGTCAGCGAGGATCTGTGCAGCTGTAGCTGTATCATATTCGTCATAGCTGAGACCGCCGAATACATCGTAGTAAACGCCGTCGGGGTTGCCCTTGAGCTTTGCGTTCTCAAACTGTGTATCAAGAGGGAACTGAACCCATGCAAGTACCTTGCCGTTAGCTTCTGCAACCATAGGATTGAGCAGTTCCTTGGATTTGCAGGTATCAAGTGCAGCTGTGCTGAGAGGAATACCACGCTCGGAGGACATGATAGCTGTACCCTCGGGATCGTTGAGGAGGTACTGGAGAAGCATTGCGGACTCTGTGGGATAAGCTGTGTTCTCGGAGATAGCGAATGCGAGAGAAACCTTAGCAAAGCCTCCCTGATAATCGCCCATATCCTTCATGTAATCACCAACGATGAGTTCCTGACCTTCGTTAAGAGCGGAGTTGAACTTGGAAGCGGAGGAATCCCATTCAAAGATACCTGCATACTTGCCTTCCATCCACTTGGGGTTCTTATCGAGGGATTCAGCACCGTCGCCGAGGATAGTAGCGATCGTAGGAATAACGTGCTTAGCTTCAAGCTCTTCAATAAAGTCAAGACCCTTTGCGATCTCCTCTGTTGTGTAGTTGAGCTGACCGTTTTCTACCCAAGCCTTGCCGTAAACGGATTCGAGGTAGTAAACCATAAGGATCATTCTGTCGTATTCACCTGCAGCGAGAGGATAATACTCATCGCCAAGGTTGTTCTTGAAGGTCTCACCTGCTGCCATAAGCTCTGCAAGAGTTGTGGGAGTGGAGATGCCGGCATTTTCAAAGGTTGTCTTGTTCCAGTAGAAGATACGTCCTGTCATAGATACGGGGATAGCTGCAAGCTCGCCGCCTACTGTGCACTGGTCAAGTGCGGACTGGCTGTACTGTGTGAGATCGAATGTATCGGAAACCTTGTTAAGGTCGAGGAAGGTCTTTCCGTCGTTGTTGTAGTTGAAGATCCAGTTCCAGTTAACCTGGTTTACATCGGGAGCTGTGCCTGCATAGAATGCTGTGGACATGGAATCTTCCCAGCCGGACCATGCGCCGAAGTTAGGCTCGACCTTGATGTTAGGATTCTTTTCCATGAAAGCGTTGATAGCGTTCTGTGTTGCTTCGTGTCTGGAGTCGCCGCCCCACCATGAGATCTTGAGGGTAACGTCTCCGCCGCTTGCGGGAGCAACGGTCTCGCCGCCTGCGTTGTTGTCAGCTGCAGCGGTATCATTTCCGCCTGCTGCTGTTGTTGTGTCGCCGGAATCCGATGTGGATGTGCCGCAGGCTGTAAGTGAAGCGAGCATAGCCATGCCCATAACGCCTGCAAGGATCTTCTTAGTCATTCTCATAATAAAATTCTCCTTAAATAATGTTTTATTCTTATACGGCAAAAGCCGTATTCTCCCTGATTTTTATACTAAGTTCATATCGTTCTATAGACAAAGACGGGAGATAGAATTACGTCAATCAAGGAAAGCGACCGCCGCAATGCTTGGTGCCTTGCAAGGGAGCTTGACGACGAGTGACGTAATTATAGCTTTCGGATTTGTCTATAGGTTGATATGAACTTAGTATTATGGCTGCTTGCCGATATATGCGAGGATACCGCCGTCAACGTAAAGGATATGACCGTTTACGAAGTTAGAAGCGTCCGATGCGAGGAAAACTGCAGGACCGCCCAGATCCTTGGGGTCGCCCCACCTTGCGGCAGGTGTCTTTGCAATAATAAAGCTGTCGAAGGGATGACGGGAGCCGTCAGGCTGCTTTTCTCTCAGCGGTGCGGTCTGGGGAGTTGCAATATATCCGGGACCGATGCCGTTGCACTGGATATTGTATTCGCCATACTCCGAAGCGATATTTTTCGTAAGCATTTTAAGTCCGCCCTTTGCAGCCGCATAAGCGGAAACCGTTTCACGGCCAAGCTCGGACATCATTGAGCAGATGTTGATTATCTTGCCGTGACCCTTCTTTATCATTGAGGGGATAACAGCCTTTGACACAATGAAGGGCGCATTCAGATCAACGTCAACTACCTGTCTGAACTCCGCAGCGGACATTTCGCACATAGGTATTCTCTTGATGATGCCTGCGTTGTTGACAAGAATATCTATAACGCCGACTTCCTTTTCGATCTGAGCCACCATAGCGTTTACCTGCTCTTCGTTTGTAACGTCGCAGACATAGCCTTTGGCGTCGATGCCCTTTTCCTTGTATGCTGCAAGACCCTTGTCAACAAGCTCCTGCTTGATGTCGTTGAAAACTATGCTTGCTCCTGCCGCAGCCATAGCCTCGGCAATTGCAAAGCCGATGCCGTAGGAAGCGCCTGTTACAAGCGCAATTTTGCCTTTAAGTGAAAACATATCCATTTCGTTCAAGCCTCCTTATCTAAGATCCTGCATAGCAACTGCGTCCATATCGTCAAACGCCTGGTTTTCGCCTGCCATACCCCAAATGAAAGTATATGCACGGGTACCGGAAGCGCTGTGTATCGACCAGCTTGGAGAAATAACAGCTTCTTCGTTTCTCATAACGATATGGCGTGTCTCCGTAGGTTCGCCCATATAGTGGAACACAACATCATCCGCGGGAACCTCAAAATAGAGGTAAACCTCCATTCTTCTGTCGTGAGTGTGGCAGGGCATTGTATTCCATACGCTGCCGGGCTTAAGGGAAGTCATGCCCATAACCAGCTGACAGCTCTCCACCTGTCCGGGAAGGATATATTTATTGATAACTCTGTGGTTTGAGCCTTCAAGAGAGCCAAGCTCCACCTTGTTTTCCGGCTTTATGGTGTCGGGAGTGATAAGCACCGTGGGGTAGGTCTTATGAGCCGGAGTGCTGTTGAAATAGAACTTTGCAGGTTCATCCGCATTGTCGCTTTCAAAGGAAATGTCCTTTGAACCCATGCCGATGTAGATGCCGTCCTTATAGCCAAGCTCGTATACTGTGCCGTCAATGGTGATCTTGCCCTTGCCGCCGATGTTTATAACGCCCATCTCACGGCGCTGGAGGAAGTATTCCGCCCTTATCTCATCGCCTGCCGTGAGAACGAGAGCCTTGCCCGAGGGAACAGCCGAGCCGACGATTATCCTGTCAATGTGGCTGTACACCGTTTTTATCTCGTTAACGCCGAAAAGGTCGCTGATAAGGAATTCCTCACGGAGCCTTTCGGTATCATAATGCTTTACATCCTTTGGAGATGATGCAGTTCTTAATTCCATAGTATTTATCTCCTTACTTTATCTCTGTACTCTGCCGGAAGCGTCGCCGCCTGCAAGTGTTTCAACTTCTTTTCTTGTTACAAGGTTGAAGTCGCCGGGGATGGTGTGCTTAAGAGCGGAAGCTGCAACGCCGAATTCGAGAGCAGCCTTGAAATCCTTGCCGTCAAGCAGACCGCAGATAACGCCGCCTGCGAAGGAATCACCGCCGCCTACACGGTCAACGATAGGATGTATGGAGTATTCCTTAGAGTGGTAGAACTCCTTTGTTTCTCCGTTGTAGATGCAGGCAGACCAGCCGTTATCCGAAGCGGAATGTGAAACACGGAGAGAAGATATTGCGTATTTGAAGCCAAATTTTTCGACCATCTGCTCAAAAATGCTCTTGTAGCCTGCAAGTTCAAGCTCGCCGCTTGTAACGTCCGTCTTGCCGGGCTTGAAGCCGAGAACAAGCTCTGCGTCTTCTTCATTTCCGATGCAGACATCAACATACTGCATAAGCTCTGTCATTACCTTCTGAGCCTTTTCGGAGCTCCAGAGCTTCTTGCGGAAGTTAAGGTCGCAGGAAACCGTTACGCCGTGCTTCTTTGCAGCCTTGAGAGCAGCCTCTGTAAGAGCGGCAGCTGAATCGGAAACAGCGGGGGTTATTCCCGTGAAATGGAACCAGTCGGCACCCTCGAAGATCTTGTCGAAATCGAAATCCTTTTCCGTAGCGGTGGAAATTGAGGAGTGCGCTCTGTCGTAAACTACCTTGGAAGGACGCATTGAAGAACCTGATTCAAGGAAGTAAATGCCGAGCCTTTCGCCGCACCTTGCAATGTTCTTTGTGCAGACGCCGTACTTGCGGAGTGCTGCAACAGCACATTCGCCAAGCTCGTTGTCGGGAACTGCAGTAACGAATTCTGCGTCGTGACCGTAGTTTGCCAGTGAAACAGCAACGTTTGCCTCGCCGCCGCCGTAGTTAATATCAAATTCATCCGCCTGAATGAACTTTTCGTTGTTTGGAGTGGATAATCTGAGCATGATCTCACCGAGAGTGATGACCTTCTTTGCCATGGTGATCAGATCCTTTCTTATTTTTGTACAAGGTGAACAGCAAATCCGCCGATCTCGCCCTTTATGTAAATTGCTTTAAGATTTCCCTTTGCATCACGCTTTTCGGTGCTGCGGTCGAACTCAACGCCTCTCTTTTCAAGGTGATATACCGCACGTTCGATGTAATTTGTGCCTATTGCAATGTGTCCGTTTGCGCCGAGATAGGGAGCCTTCATAACTTCTATGCCCGAGCCTGCAAAAACCGAGCTGTTTCCTGTCTTCTTTGCAAATCCGAAGATGCTTTCAAACTGTGAAGCTGTCTTATCGGCAGCATTTTCATCGGTCTCGTTGATCCCGATATGCTTAAGCTCAAAGCCAAGCATTTTTTCAACAGCTGCTCTTGTAAGATTTTCTATCTTGTCAAACTCACCTGCAGCGATCATATCCTTGCTCACCATCCATGAGCCGCCGCAGGCAACGATCTTGCCGAAATTAAGATATTCGATAACATTATCTGCGTTTATTCCGCCTGTAGGCATAAACTTTACGGAGGTATAAGGAGCGCTCATTGCCTTTATCATTTTAAGACCGCCTGCAGCCTCCGCAGGGAAGAATTTTACAACGTCCAGACCAAGCTCGATAGCCTGCTCAACATCGCTGGGGTTTGAACATCCGGGTACAACGGGGATATTCTTTGATGTGCAGTATGCAACAACCTTGGGATTAAGTCCGGGGCTGACAATGAATTTTGCTCCTGCCCCAACGGCTCTGTCCACCTGCTCTGTTGTAAGCACGGTTCCTGCGCCAACCAGCAGCTCGGGGAACTTTTCGGACATTATCCTAATGCTCTCTTCCGCCGCCGCAGTTCTGAAGGTGACCTCCGCACAAGGAAGACCGCCTTTGCAAAGCGCCTTGGCAAGAGGTTCTGCGTCCTTTGCGTCATCAAGAGCGATAACAGGCACAATGCCTATTTTTGATATTTCTTCAATTACCGAATTCATTACAGCGTTACTCCTTTTTTGAAAATTGCCATATCACGATAGCCGTATATCTCGCTTCTGACCTTTTTACCCGAAGCGACCTCCAGTACATATTTAAGGAGAAGTCCGGCAAGGTCGTCAATGGTTTTATCTTCGGCAATAGGTCCTGCGTTAAAGTCTATCCAGTTGGCTTTTTTCTCCGCAAGGGGCGTATTGCTGGAAATTTTAACAGTCGGTACGGGTGAAGCAAAGGGCGTTCCCCTTCCCGTTGTGAAAAGTATCACCTGCGCTCCCGAAGCCGCAAGAGCGGTGGAAGCAACAAGGTCGTTTCCGGGAGCCGAGAGAAGATTCAGACCGCTTTCCGTGACCCTTTCGCCGTACTCCAGTACACCGCAGACTTCGCTTGTGCCTGATTTCTGTGTGCAGCCCAGGGATTTGTCCTCCAGAGTTGAGATCCCGCCCTCCTTGTTTCCGGGAGAGGGATTTTCATATATGGGCTGACCTGCATTTTCAAAATAGCATTTAAAGTTGTTAACAAGGCTTACCGTTTTGTCAAAGGTCTCCTTGTCCTTTGCCCTGTTCATAAGTATGGTCTCTGCACCGAACATTTCCGGCACCTCGGTCAGTATGGTGGTGCCGCCCTGCTCTGTGATAAGGTCGGAAAACCTGCCCACAAGGGGATTTGCGGTTATCCCCGAGAAGCCGTCCGAGCCGCCGCATTTCAGTCCCACAACAAGTTTTTCTGCGCTCACCTTTGTACGCTCGAAGCTGCCTGCATATTCCGCAAGCTCTGTCAGAAGCCTCATTCCTTCTTCAAGCTCATCCTCAAAGTCCTGACATTTAAGGAACTTCACACGCTTCGGGTCGTATTCGCCTATGTAATCCTTTAATATTTCAATGCCGCTGTTTTCGCAGCCAAGTCCAACAACAAGCACACCGCCTGCATTGGGATGGTTTACGATACCGGCAAGTATCTTTCTTGTATTTTCCTGATCCTCTCCAAGCTGGGAACAGCCGTAAGGATGCTTGAATGCGGCAACGGCTTCAATAGATCCCTTTACAAGAGAAGCCGCTCTTTTTTCAAGCTCACCTGCTATTCCGTTTACGCAGCCTACCGTGGGAACTATCCATATCTCGTTTCTTGTGCCCACGCTGCCGTTTTCCCTCAGAAAGCCGTCATACCGGAGAGGGATCGTTTCATCGTGCTTTCTCCGTGACTTTACAGGCTCGTAGCTGTAATCTATAAGTCCCGAAAGAGCTGTTTTAAGGTTGTGAGTGTGTACCCATTCTCCCGGCTGTATATCTGCGGATGCGTTTCCTATGGGGTAGCCGTATTTTATAACGGGAGAAGCCGCCGATATGGGAGCAAGCGCAATTTTATGTCCGGCAGGTATCCGCTGAAGCACCTCGATATTTCTGCCGCCTGCGCTTACGACCATTCCCTTTTTCAAGGTCTCAACCGCGACCGCAACGTTGTCATTATCGTTAATTTTTATAATTTCCACGATAAACTCCTTATATTATATCAGCCAAAATATTTTTCAAGAGTTTTTCTCATGCCAATGCTTCTTATATCGCTGATGTAAGCGCTTACTTTTTGAACAGCACCGCTGTACTCTCTCAGGTCTGCGCCCCAGAAGCCTGTGTTTCCGAGAACCCTGTCAGCCAGTTCTTCGGGAGAAAGCTTCGAATTTTCAGCAAAGAATTCAAGCACCGCTTTATCATCCTTTATAAGATATTCTTCGCTGCCTCTGTGTCCGATAAGTGCGCCGTCCCGTATCTCCGTTCCGCTGTAAAATGCTATAAGTGCCGCAAGGGAGAATGTGAGATGCTCGGGGAGAGCGCCCTTTCTTTTTATGTATTCCGTAAAGCTGGGCATACATCTTGCTTTCCATTTTGAAACGCTGTTAAGCGAGATAGCCAGCAGAGAATGCTTTATAAAAGGATTTCTGAAACGGTCTGTTACCGCCTCCGCAAAATCCGTCAGATCCTTTTCGGGAAGGTCAAGAGTAGGTATTACCTCGTCAAATATGGTGGATCTCATAAAACGGTAAACTGTTTCATCGTTCATGGATTCGCCCACATAATCGTTTCCTGCAAGATATGATGCAAGCACGAAGGAGGTGTGCGCACCGTTGAGTATACGCACCTTGCGCTGCTTGTAAGGCTTGTGGTTATTGGTGAAGATAACGGGCAGTCCTGCCTTTTCAAAGGGAAGCTCGCCGCTTATATCACGCTTTGATTCAATTACCCAGAGTGCAAAGGGTTCGCCTGTAACAAGGAGCTTATCCTCATAGCCGAATTCTTCAAATATCTGCTTATCCTCATCTCTCGGATAGCCCGTAACTATTCTGTCAACAAGAGTGCTTGTGAAAACGCAGGCTTCATCCAGCCACTTTGTGAAACCGCTTTCAATATCCCACGCCTTTGCAAGAGCCTTAACGCAGCGTTCAAGCTCTGCGCCGTTGTTGTCGATAAGCTCCACGGGAAGGATTATCAGACCCTTGCTTACATCGCCGTCAAAATGCTTATAGCGTTCATAAAGGAACTTTGTCAGCTTTGCTGGATAGCTTTTGGGCGGCTCCATTTCAATCTTATCATTAAGGTCGAGAACGATGCCTGCCTCTGTTGTGTTGGATACTACGAACCGCAGGCTGTCAAGCTTTGCAAGCTCAGCATATTCTTTGTAATTTTCATGAGCGGCAGCCGTACCGCTTACGCTTGTAACTATTCTTTTCTTAACAGTTTCTTTTCCGTTTTCAAGACCTCTGAGGTAAACGGTATAAAGTCCGTCCTGCTTTTCAAACTGTTCAAGCGAACCGAATTCGATAGGCTTTACCAGAACGATGTCTCCGTTAAAATCAGTCTTTTCATTAAGAATGTCTATCATATAGTCCACAAAAGCTCTCAGGAAATTGCCTTCGCCGAACTGCACGACCTTAACAGGACGCTTTTTTCTTTCCGTTACTGCCTCGTTAATTGTTTTCACCGGAGATCCCTCTTTTTATTTTTATTTTTAATTTATTCAACTCTTCTTAATCTGCATCGCACCGTTTTGCTGGAAGCGCTTACAATTTGCTGCGCAGACCACTTGGGAATGACGTTCCGAATGCGCAGCTTTCTCTGCTTTTTGCTGCGCATTCATACACATCATTTAGGAAAAAGGTGGTGAAGAATATAAGAATTTTGTAAATTTTGTAATATGCCGTAACATAAATTTTATAATGTAACCGCTTTCATTTTTAGATTATAACGTTAAAGTAATTAAATGTCAATATTTTTATCTCAAATTTATATATTATTACAATATTGTTAAGTGTCGTTTGAGCATATTAAACAATGTTAATAAAACCATATTGATTTTGTTTTTAGAGTGAGTTATAATAAATTGCATAGAAATGTAAATGCTTACATCAGCTTTGCATATTTTTTTACATAAATCTTGAAACATACTACTTTTTTCTTTCATAAACAACCATAGGGAAAGGAACCTTAAACCGTGAATATATACGATATTTCAAAAAAGACCGGCGTTTCGATAGCGACTGTTTCAAGAGTGATCAACGGCAGCGCCAATGTAAGCGAGAAAACACGCTCCAAGGTGCTTGCCGCCATTGACGAGATGGGATATACGCCAAACGTCTTTGCAAGAGGGCTGGGTCTTAACACCATGAAGACCATAGGCATCATGTGCGCCGATTCCTCCGACCCGTACCTTGCCCGTGCGGTCTATCATATTGAACAGGATCTGCGCAAGAACAATTATGACTCGCTTCTCTCCTGCACAGGCTACGACCATGACGTTAAGGAAAAATGTATGACAATGCTTCTCTCAAAAAGAGTGGACGCAGTTGTGCTTGTGGGTTCAAACTATATCGAAAAGGACGAGCAGCAGAACAATTATATAAAAAACGCCGCAGGTACGGTGCCTGTTATGATAGTGAACGGCGTTCTGAACGCTCCCAACGTTTACTGCACCGTCTGCGATGACCGTGCCGCCATTTACGAGGTAACGGAGAGCTTTATCAGAAACGGCAGGCGTGAGCTGCTGTATATTTACAACTCCCATTCATACAGCGGAACAAAAAAGCTGGACGGTTTCCGTGCCGCCGTGAAGGACGCAGGTATTGCTCTGCCTGAGGAACGCTTACACTTTATAAACTCCCACAATGTGACCGTGCAGAGTGCCAAACAAGCCGTTGCGGAAATTGCGGAAAAGGGCATTAAATTTGACGGCGTTATCACCTCGGACGATATAATCGCCGTGGGAGTGCTGAAATATGCCCGTGACGCAGGCATAACCGTGCCGGATGAGCTTTTTGTGGCAGGCTACAACAACTTTGATATTTCCGAATGCTGCGAGCCTGAGCTTACTTCGGTGGACAACAAGCTGGAGACCCTTTGCCGCCACTGCGTTTCAAACCTTATGGATATTTTGTCGGACGACAGGTCTTTACCGAAAAAAACCGTGTTCTCCGCAGAAATAATAGAACGTTCAACAACAAAATTCACTAAATAAATGAAAGGACTTCTTCAAAATGAAAAAATTTATGGATAAGGATTTTCTTCTGACCACTCCTGCAGCAAAGACCCTTTTTCACGACTATGCGGCAAAGCAGCCTATCATCGACTATCACTGCCATATAAATCCCCGTGAGATAGCCGAGGACAGAAAATTTGAGAATATCACTCAGGTATGGCTTGGGGGCGACCACTATAAATGGCGTCTTATGCGTTCTGCAGGCGTTGAGGAAAAATACATAACCGGCGACGCTTCCGACAGAGAAAAATTCCAGAAGTGGGCGGAGGTCCTGGGAAAAGCTGTGGGCAATCCCCTTCTCCATTGGAGCCATCTTGAGCTGCAGCGCTATTTCGGCTATGACGGCGTTCTCAACGGCAGTACCGCAGAGGAAGTATGGCAGCTTTGCAACAAAAAACTTGCCGAACCGGGCATGAGCGTAAGAGGACTTATAAAGCAGTCGGGAGTTGAGGTCATCTGCACCACCGACGACCCTGCGGATTCTCTTGAATGGCACAAAAAACTTGCAGCAGACAGCAGCTTTGATACAAAGGTATATCCTGCATGGCGCCCCGACAAGGCTATGAATATCGAAAAGCCCGAATTTACTTCTTATATCGCAAAACTTGCCGAAGTAAGCGGCGTTGAAATACACAGCTTTGCAGACTTGAAGAAGGCGCTTTGTGCAAGAATGGATTTCTTCGGTGAGATGAACTGCCGTGTTTCCGACCACGCCCTTGAATATGTATATTTTTCTCCCATATCGGACAACGAAGCGGAAGAAATTTTCTCAAAGCGCATAAAAGGCGGAGAGGTTTCTGCGGAAGAAGCGGCAAGCTACAAAACAATGTTTATGCTGTTCTGCGGAAGGGAATACAGCCGCAGAGGATGGGTAATGCAGCTCCACTACGGCACAAAGCGTGACAACAATACTCCGCAGTACAAAAAACTGGGTCCCGACACGGGCTATGACTGCATAAACAACTATGCGCCCTCCTCCCTGACCGCCGATTTCCTTAACGCTCTCGAATGTGAAAACGCATTGCCCAAGACTATTATATACAGCCTTAACCCCAATGATAACCAGGCAATAGATACCATTCTCGGCTGCTTCCAGAGTTCGGAGGCGGTAGGAAAGATACAGCACGGTTCCGCATGGTGGTTCAACGACCACAAGACGGGAATGCGTGAGCAGCTTATTTCTCTTGGCAATCTGGGCTACCTTGCAGGCTTTGTGGGTATGCTTACCGATTCAAGAAGCTTCCTTTCCTACCCCCGTCATGAATATTTCAGACGCATTCTCTGCGGCTTCTTCGGCGAGCTTGTTGAAAATGGCGAATATCCCGACGATATGGCGGCTCTCGGCGAGATCGTCAGCGATATTTCCTACGGCAACGCAAAAAAATACTTTAATTTCTGATACCTCTAAGGGGCTGCTGCACGTTGATCAAAAAATCATAAAATTGCGGGCGGATAATATCCGCCCCTACATTAAACTGCGTATTTTAGCGCATTTATCTTGTAGGGGCGGCTATCAGCCGCCCGTTTTTGTTATAATTTTATTAACATGCAACAGCCACATATTTTCTTTGAAAGGTTTATTATGGCAGATATAAAACGCTTTAAAAGCGATGAAGAATTCCGTGAATTTGCGCTTAATGGCAATATGCGCAGCGTTATCGCATATGTTTCGCTGCCGCTGATGATATATCAGGGGCTTATGCAGCTGTTCAAAATACTGGACACCGTTATGGCGGCTCATATCGGCTCGGGAACGGTGTCCTCCATTGCATATATCTCACAGATAAGTTTCCTTATTTCCGCTGTGGGAACGGGACTTTCCATAGGCGGCGGAATGAAAATAAGCGAAGCCTACGGCGCAGGAGATTACGGTCTTGTAAAAAAACGTGTAAGCACGGTCTATGCAATGTGCGGAATTGCCGGAGCGCTGGTGCTGTGCCTTATACCCTTTGCGGAGAGCTTTCTCCGTCTTAACGGCACAACAGAAAGCATGATAAAAGCAGGTGCGGAATATTTTACGGTGGAGCTTATTGCCATTGTGCTGAACTTTTTTAATTCGGTATATATTGCCGTGGAACGTTCAAGGGGCAACTCACGGCTCATACTGCGGCTGAACTTTATCGTTTTGTCCGTTAAGCTGGCACTTACCGCATTTTTTGTGTATGTACTTGACGGAGAAGCGGTAATGATAGCTGCCGCAACGCTTATTTCGCAGGGGATATTCTTTCTCTTTGCGCTGCGGAAGATATGCGACAGGACAAGTCCCTTCGGCTTTTCCCTTTCCGCCGTCAGCTTCGGCAGAGATGCGGCTCTCCCCGTTATAAAAACCGCTGCCCCTGCAGCCGTGGAACGTGCCGCCTTTGCTTACGGCAAGCTAATTGCAAATTCCATGTGTACGATATACGGAGATGCCACCGTCGGCGCTCTCGGCGTGTCAAACAACATTGACGGACTTGCCACTAACCTGCAGAACGGCTTTCAGGAGGGAGCTTCCTCGATAATAAGCCAAAATATCGGCGCAGGAAAGCACGACCGCGCCCTTGCGGCATTCCGTGAGACCCTTATTATAAACATAGCCATAGGAACGGTATTCCTTGCAGCCGTACTGCTGAATTTTGACTTTATATGCGGCTTGTTTTCCGGCGGCGATGACGAATTCAAGGAGCTTATAAAAAGCGTGACAAAATACGAGGTGCCGGGTATGATAACTCTCGGGATAAATGCCGCAGTAATGGCGCTTTTGTACGGCTACGGCTACACAAAGCTCACTCTTATGCTCAACGCAGCAAGGATATTTGTGTTCCGTGTGCCTGTGCTGTGGTATCTGCAGAATTATACCCACCTTGGCAGCGAAAGTGCCGGCATTATGATGCTTGTCAGCAATATTTCCGTTGGTATACTGTCTGCGGTCACGGCTGCGGTGGTTATAAAAAGGATAAAGAAGAAATATATGTGGGAGGGAACGAAAAAATGACCGTTGTTTCACAGGACGGCAGCGGAGATTTCACTTCGGTTGCGGAGGCGGTAAAAGCGGCGAAAAGAAATGATATTATTTTTGTCAAAAAGGGCGTTTACCGTGAACGTGTGGAGGTACTCACCCCCGACATAACGCTTATCGGCGAGGATAAAAACGAAACCGTCATCGAATACGGTCTGTATGCAAGAATGATGCAGGACGGCGAAAAGCTGGGAACATTCCGCTCCTATACCCTTCTTGCCAACGCAGACGGATTCAGCTGCAAAAATATGACTATCGCAAACACGGCAGGCTTCGGCGAAAAGGTGGGGCAGGCTGTTGCCGTTTATGCCGAGGGCGACCGTATTTCCTTTGAAAACTGCCGTATCCTCGGGCATCAGGACACGCTTTTTACAGGTCCGCTCCCCTACAAGGAGATAGAAAAGGGCGGATTCAAAGGTCCTACGGAATTTGCCGAGAGAAGGGTCGGCAGGCAGCTTTACCGCAGCTGTTACATCGAGGGAGAGGTGGACTTTATTTTCGGCAGCGCAGCAGCGACCTTTGAGGACTGCGAGCTTTTCTCCCTTGACTGCGGCAAAGAGGTAAACGGCTATGTCACCGCCGCTTCAACATACCAAGGAGAGCCTGACGGATATATTTTCAAAAACTGCCGCTTTACGGGAAACTGTCCCGAGGAAACGGTATACCTTGGACGTCCGTGGCGAAACTATGCAAAAACCGTGCTGATAAACTGCGAGCTGGGCGCTCACATAAAACGTGAGGGCTTTCACGACTGGGGCAAGACCGACGCCCGTGACACGGTGTTTTACGCCTTGAAGGACTGCTTCGGCGAGGGTTACCGTCCCGACGGACTTGCGCCCTTTGTAAAGCTGATATGATCTCCGCTGCAAAGCCTGCATAAAAGCAACAAACCGAGAGGGCGCTTTATCATATTATAACGGTCACAATTTTTTCGGCGTAATTACTTCAGATATTTTTTTATTCCGCTTTCCACAATATCCATTGCACGTTCAAGCTCTTCCTCGGTAATAATAAGCGGCGGTGCAAGGGTCAAAACGTTGCCCTGCGATATTTTAAAGCTCAGACCGTTTTCAAGGCAGTAATACAGTATCTTTTCCGCTTCGTCCACAGCCTTTTCTTTCGTTTTTCTGTCCTTGACAAGCTCTATCCCAAGCAGCGCACCCACAAGGCGTACATCTCCCACCGCCTGAATGTTCCTTTTCATATCATCGGTGCGTTCTTTCATAATTTTATTGAGCTTTTCAACGTGTCCAAGGACATTTTCCTTTTCAATGTATTCGATAAGTGCCAGACCAACTGCGCAGCCGAGGGGATTTTTCTCGTGGGTATAATGTCCAAGGGAAATATCCCCGCAAACGTTATATTCCGGTCTTGCTATTACCGCCGAAATGGGAACAAGGCTGCCGCCTAAGCCTTTTCCTACGACAAGAATATCCGGCTCTATGTCGTAATTTTGGAAAGCAAACATTTTTCCCGTGCGGCCGAAGGCGGTGGGTATCTCGTCAAAGATAAGCACTATGCCGTGATCGTCGCATATTTTTCTGATACGCCTGTAATATTCCTTGGGCGGTATCTGTACATCGGTGCAGCGTATAGGCTCCATGATAATTGCGCCTATATCCCCCTCGCAATCGCAAATGTATTCAAGGTAATCAAGGCACTTAAAGCCGCAGTTCTCACATTCGCCGAAAGGACATCTGTAGGAATTGTAGGGAATAAAATGCTCCGAGCCGGGCAGCAGCGGACCTATGCCTTTGCGGAAGTGTGCTTCGCCGCCTATGGAAATGGTATCTAAGTTTGCGCCGTGAAAGGCGTTCCACAGGGATAAGGTCTTGAATCTGCCTGTGACTTTCCGTGCTATTTTCAATGCAATGCTGTTGGAAGCGGCACCGCTGGGAGTGAATAACAGCCTCCAGCCTTCCCTTGGCATAAGTCCCGTCAGCTTCTTTGCAAGAGCAGTTGCTGTGCGGTTGGAGTAACGGCGAGGCGAAAAGGACAGGGTATCAAGCTGCTTCTTCAACGCCTCTGTCAGATAGGGATTATTGTAGCCTAACTGGTGTACGCTGTTGCCGTGAAAGTCCATGAATTTCCTGCCGTCTTCATCGGTAATGTATATGCCGTCAACGCTTGCTATGGGGTCAAGGCAGGGGGTAGAAAGAGCCTGATGCAGAAAATATTTTGAATCCTCCTCCAGAAGCGCCTTTGACTTTTCGCTTAAAAAGGTCTGCTGCCACCTGCTTCTTTCCTCTGTGGTGTTTATGTCGCCCTCTGCTTTATTCAGGGAACTGCTGTTCATTTTTATCACCCTCCTTGAAATTTGGTAAATTGTATCATGTTGCCAAGTTGGTGTCAAGGTGTGATAAAGGTGGAGTATTTATCGTCAGATCTGCGTTAACGCCATAATAACGAAGCTCCACGTTATGCAAACTATGCAGAACGAGGAAAGCGTTGAACAGCAGGCAGGCAGCTCACGATAAAATTTCACCTTTGAATAAAGCAGCTCGGCTGTCAAGGGAGTAAAGACCGCAGCGACAAAAATTGAAAGTATTGTAAGCGGAACGCTCATTTCATAGGTGTTTATAAAAGCGGAGATTATTACAAATCCCGAAAAGGTAAAGGTTGGTTCCCCTCTTTTTATCTTCGGGAACCATATAAAAATGCTCGTTGCGATAGTAAGAAGCTGACAGCACATTACCTCGGGGAACCTTCCTTCGGCGCAGGAGCCTGAAGACGGGTTCAGCACCCACGCAAGCAGGCTGCCTATGTACATTCCAACCGTTGCCCAGCTGCTTCCCCAGCATATAAGCTCGCTCGGGTCGGCAAGGAGCCTGCGGATAAAAAGCCTGCCGTCCGATATTTTCCTTTTGTTTTCGGGAGAAGGCTTAAACGCCGAAAAGTCCGCTTCCGTCATCCAGGGCAGCCTGCGGCATAGCAGAACGCACAGCGGCACCGTTACTGCCATTCCTATTGCCGCCGAAACGAACGCAGGCAGACCAAGGGGTTTTACTATAAATGGCATTGCTATATATACGGCAAATCCGACAGGAGCAAGCCCTCCCAGCACTATTTCGGTAATGACCTTTTTTACCCCCGTGCCGTAAATGAAAAACAGCGTGGGAGCAAGGCTGCAGAAGGAAATGAAGGTAGCCGCCCAGCCGTTTTCTGTTGCACGAAAATATACCGCATTGGCAAGAAGCATCGCCCCCGTACAGACAGCAAGCAAAGGAAAAAACGCACCCTTTCCCCCTGCAATATCCGTTCCTCTGAACCTTGAATCCCTGCGCTCGAAATAATACCCCAGAAGCGCAAAGGCAAGCATAAAAACGGCAGCAGGCCATGTTCTCATTACCTGACCTTCCGGTATCTCTGCAATGAGCCATTCGGCGGTGCATAAAATATCGCCGCTGTTTTTGCCTTCTATAATATCGTCAAGGCTGTGTATAAAGCGGTTTTCCGAAATAACGCCGCTTTGCAGAAAGGTCATAACGGCAAGAACAAGGCATATTGCCGCAGAAGCCGCTATATACATGGGAATTATTTTTTTCCGTTCCTTAAAAAATAACATTATCCTGTTCATGATCCCTCTCCCGTACTTTAAAAATGCCGCCTGCATGAAATTATACTAAGTTCATATCGTTCTATAGGCAAAGACGGAAGATAGAATTACGTCAATCAAGGAAAGCGACCGCCGCAATGCTTGGTGCCTTGCAAGGGAGCTTGACGACGAGTGACGTAATTATAGCTTTCGGATTTGTCTATAGGTTGATATGAACTTAGTATTATAGACGGCAGAATACGGTCAATCCGCTACTTCGTTAAATTTATGGCACATTACAAAATGTCCCGGAGACACTTCAACATTTTCGGGCATCTCCTCCATACAACGCTTATCGGCATAAATACATTTAGTGCAGAATGGACAGCCCTCGGGTGGGTTATCCGGCGTGGGAGCGTCTCCCACCTTCAGATCAAGGCTGAAGCCTTCGTCGTTTATGCCCTTTTTTATACTCGGAGCAGCTTTGAGAAGCACCTTTGTATACGGGTGCCGTGCGTCCTTGTAAATATCCCTGCTCTTTGCCCTTTCAACGATGTGACCGAGGTACATTATAAGTATCTCATCGGCTATCTGACGGACTACCGCAAGGTCGTGTGCAACAAGAAGTATGGCAAGGTCAAGCTCGCTTTGCAGATCCATAAGCAGGTTGATTATCTGCGCCTGCAGCGAAACATCCAGAGCGGAGATAGGCTCGTCCGCAAGCAGCAGCTTGGGATTGACAACAAGCGCCCTTGCAATGACCGCACGCTGGCGCTGACCGCCCGAAAGCTGGTGAGGGTATCTTGTAAGGAAATCCGTATCAAGACCGATAAGGTTAAAGGTCTTTTTGATTATTTCAAGCCTTTCCTCCGCAGACTTCACGCCCGACAGCTTAAGGGGTTCCTCAATGGACTGCTGTATAGTCATTCTCGGGTGAAGAGAGGAAAGGGTGTCCTGAAATATCATCTGCACCTGCTTTTTCATTTCGGCACGTTCCTCGGGATAAAGCTCGTCAAGAGGACAGCCCTTGAAGCACACCTTGCCGAAGGTAGGCTTTTCAATGTCCGATATTATTCTCAGCAGAACGGATTTTCCGCAGCCCGATTCTCCTACAAGAGCCGTAGTCTTTCCCTCTCGTACTTCAAGAGAAACATCCTCAACGATATGCTTCTGACCCACTACCTTGCTGAAAAGACCCTTTCTCACCGGATAATGCTTTATAATATTATCACAAGATAAAAGAGGATATGTTTTATCCATTTGTTTTCACCTTCCGTTCAGTTACTCCAGTACCGTATCATCGGCTGTATTATAATCAAGCAGCGGAAAATGGCAGGCGCAGTACCTGTCCTCACCTATCTGTTTAAGCTCGGGTACTTCCGACCTGCATATATCCTTTGCATAAGGACATCTGGGAGCAAAAGCGCAGCCGGGCTGGGGCTTTGCCATATTGGGAGGAAAGCCCGAAATGGATTTAAGGCGCTTTGTCTTTCTTTCTTCAAGCAAAGGCACCGACTGGATAAGTCCGACGGTATACGGGTGGGCAGGCTTAAGCAAAAGCTCCTTCTTAGGCGAAAATTCCACGCAGCGTCCTGCATACATAACGAAAATATCGTCCGAGAACTGCGAAACAACGCCGAAGTCATGGGTGATTATCATAATTGAAATACCCGTTTCCTTCTGCAGCTCGCTGAGCGCCTCGATTATCTCCGCCTGTATGGTTATGCCAAGGCTCGTTGTGGGTTCGTCGGCAATAAGAATATCTGGGTCGCATATCATTGACATTGCAATAAATATTCTCTGTCTGAAGCCTGCCGAAAACTCGCAGGGGAACTTTTTGAGAACATCTGCGCAGTCTCTTATTCCCACAAGACGGAGTACCTGCTCCGCCTTTTTAATTGCGTCTGCCTTTGAAGCGCCCTTGTTATGCACTCTGTACGCTTCAATAAGCTGGTCGCCAAGGGTAAGGTAAGGATTAAAGGAGGTGGTCGGGTCCTGGAATATCATTGATATTTCGGCGCCCCTTATCTCGCTCATTCTTTTCTCGCTTGCTTCAAGGAGGTTTTCACCCTTGAATTCTATTGTTCCGCCGGCAATATAGCCCGGCTCGTCCACTATCCTCATTATTGAACGGGAAGTAACGCTTTTTCCCGAGCCGCTTTCGCCGATGATGCCGAGAACGTGACCCTTTTTCAGTGAAAATGTAACGCCCTCTACCGCCTTAACGGTAAGCGTATCGCTTATCTTGAAATATGTTTTCAGATCGGTAACTTTCAGAAGAACGTCGCCGACAGAGGTTTCTTTCTTTTCCATGATGTTTCCTCCCTTATTTGCGCAGCTTGGGGTCAAGCTTTGTCTGAATGCTGTCGCCTATAAAGTTAAGCGCAAGAACAAGGATCATAATAACTATTCCGGGGATAGCCGTTATCCACCAGTCTGTGGACATATACTGTCTGCCGTCCGCCATAATGTTGCCGAGAGAAACGGACGGTGATTTTATACCCAGCTGCATATAGCTGAGAAGGCTCTCATTGATTATCATGGAAGCAATATCAAGGGGCAGAACGGGAAGAATAGCCGGAAGAAGATTTCTGCCGATATACTTTACCGAGATCCTGAGCTTTCCTGCGCCCATCATACGGGCTGCCGCAATGTAGTCCATATCCTTCTGCATCATAACGCTTGACCTTACAACTCTTGCATAAGCAGGCCATGCCGAAAGACTAAGCACGATAATAATGCTCAGCGGCTTCGGTTCAAACAGCGTAAGAGCGATTATGGCAAGAACAATGAACGGGAAACCCATCTGAATATCCGTTATTCTCATTATAATTGTATCAATGAAATTCGGGTGGGAAAGTCCCGAGATAATACCGAGGATAACGCCTATAACAAGAGCAAGGCTTACGCCTCCAAGACTTATGAGCAGCGATGTTCTCAGACCGTAAAGGATACGGCTGAAAAGGTCACGTCCCATTGCATCAACACCGAGGATATGCTCGCTGTCGGTAAAAGGCTTGGTAAGACGTATGGACGGGGTCATTTTCTGCGGATCGCAGGGTGCTATCAGCGGAGCAAAAACCGCCGCAATGACCGCAATTGCAACGATAACAAGACCTATGGTAAGAAGCTTGTTTTTCCATGCAGCCTTGCACAAAGCCTTGAATTTGCCCGATGACTTTACGGCAGGCTTTACGTTAGCCGGATTGGCAGTTGCTGTACTCATATTACAAATCCCCCTGTGCTTTTCTTATACGGGGGTCAAGATATGCGTATCCGATGTCGATAAGCATATTGACCACGATAAAAAACGTTGAAAAAACGATGATAAGACCCTGAACAAGGTTATAATCTCGCCTGTTGATAGCGTTAAGTATCTCATAGCCTATTCCCGGATAGCTGAAAACATATTCGATAACAACTATGCTTCCTGCAAGGAATCCGAGCTGACCGCCGAAAACGGTAAGAAGCGGAATGAGCGAATTGCGGAGCGCATATTTGAAAAGCACCGCCGCCTTGGGAACGCCTCTTGCGTGAGCCGCCTTTACAAAATCCTGGCTGTAGCTGTCTATCATGCTAAGACGGATATTTTTCGTCATTACCGACATTATAGGCAGCGCAAGGACTATGGACGGAAGAATGGTGCTTATGTAACCCTTGTAATCCATGGACGGCAGCAGATTCAGCTTTACGCAGACCAGAAGAATAAGCATTGTTGCCACCCAGTAGTTGGGCATGGACTGGAAAATTACCGAAAAGCCTGAAATTATCCTGTCCAGAGGCTTTCCATTGTGAAGCGCAGCAGTAACTCCAAGCACCATGCTCAGAACAACGGCGATAACAACGGTATTAAGCATAAGAAGTGCGGATTTGCCGATAGTTCCGGCAATAATACTGTTAACGGAAGCGCCCTTGAAATAGGATTGACCCATATCGCCGTGAAAAATATTGACGATATAATCCTTGAACTGTACAAGTATCGGATTATCAAGTCCCATTTCCGCTCTGATGACTTCACGCTGCTCGTCGGTAGCGTTTGGAGCCATTATCTTGGTCGGGTCTCCCGGGATATTTCTAAGTAAAACAAAGCTCAACAATGTAACGCAGAACAGAATGAATATTCCCTGAATTACTCGCTTTATTGTTGTGTTAAGCACAATATGTTCCCCCTTCGTTCAAAAGCACGAATCGAAATAATGGCAACGGGCAGACGCTTTTATCAGCGTACTGCCCATTAACCACATTGTTAAAGAAGAGTATAATGAAAATTTCGGGTTGTTAAGGTTATGACTTTACAGCGTTCTTTACTTCAAAGCTTGTTGTAGGAAGTGCCTTGAAGCCTTCAACGTTAGAACCAACACCAAAGATAGCCATGGAGTTGAAGAGAGGAACGTCCTCGCACTTTTCAACGAGAAGAGGATATACTTCATCGGAAAGGATAGCTTTTCTCTTTTCGCTGTCAAGCTCTGCAGCTTCCTTGTCCATTACAGCGTCAAGCTCGCTGTCAACGAACTTGGTGATAAGACCGGGAGATCTGTAGAAAGGATTGAGCTTAAGGTCAGGCTCAAGTCCCGGAGGACACCAGCCGCCGTCGATCATCGTACAGGGAGTTGCCTGATAGTACATATCGTTCCATGTTGCGGTCTCAACAGGATTGAACTTAACGTTAAGACCGAGAGCCTGCAGGTTTGCGGTGATGAACTCGCCGTATTCCTTAGTCTTTACATAGAAACCTACAGAAGTGGTATATGTGAGCTCGGGGAGACCTTCGCCGTTGGGATAGCCTGCCTCGGCAAGAAGCTCTGCAGCGTATTCGGGGTCGTATGTGGGGAAGCCTTCAACGGGAGAATAGCCCCATACTGTGGACGAAACGTAGCAGTCTGCAACCTGACCGTAGCCCTGGAGAATATCGTTTACGATAGTTTCTCTGTCGATAGCGTAGGAGATAGCCTTTCTTACCAGCTCTTCGTTCATAGGCTCAACCTCGAACTTGAAGAACAGATGCTTAAGCTCGGTAGTAAGCTGAGTGATGACTTCCGTATCGGGATTGCTTTCAAGAACGCTTACCTGCTCGGATTCAACACGCTCGATAATGTCGGCTTCACCTGTCTGGAGAGCCGCAAGTCTTGTGGAAGAATCGGCAACGTATTTGTACTGAACATAAGGCGTCTTGGGAGCGCCTTCCCAGCAGTCCTCAAATGCGGAATAGTAAATAGTATCATTTTCGTACTTGTCAAACTTGTAAGCGCCTGTGCCGTTAAGTCTGGAAGAAAGTACGGAGGGATCGGCAATATCATCGGCGGACATTACGGGTACCATACAAAGCATATTGATAAGACCCGAATAAGGCGAACCATCCTCCATCTGAACGTTGACGGTGTACTGGTCAACTACTTCCACCTTTACAGGCTGGCTCCACCATGCGGTGGTTACGCTGTCCTTGGAGGAATGCTTTTCAAGAGTAGCCTTAACGTCGTCTGCGTCAAAGTCTGTGCCGTCCTGGAACTTTACGCCCTCTCTCAGTTTAAGCTGAAGAGTTGCGTCATCAATGTATTCCCAGGAAAGAGCAAGCTCAGGGGAAAGCTCCTGTGTATCGGTATCCATATGGATAAGCCTGTTGTAGCATATCCACTCTGCATGAAGCTGAGATAAAGCGGTGTGACCCGTAGGATCCCAGTTTCCGAGGAAGTTTTCAGCAGAAAGGATAACCAGCGTATCCTTGCTTCCGGCAGTTCTTCCGCCGCTTGACGCAGCAGCCGCCGTACCGTCAGCGTTTGCAGCCGCAGTACCGCCGTCCGATGAAGAACCGCCCTCCGAAGCTCCGCAGCCTGCCATCATAGAAGCAGCAAGCAATGCGGAGACCATTGCCATTGTCAGCTTTTTAAGTTTCATATAAACCACTCCAAATCTTTTTCTTTTTCCTTATTCCTTAATTCAATTTAAAATGCAAGGGGCTTGAGATTTTTCTTTGCCGTCTGAAGGGAAGCGGCAATGTAAGCGTTGTAGAAAGCGTCCGCATTGGGATATTCATCGGGGACCATAGGCTCCACAAGCGAAGCTGCACTTACTTCCTTTTCATAATCGATTTTTACCGTAAAACCATCCAGCTTTGAAATGATCTCGGACTTTGAAGCAGGAAAGGTAACTCCCGCTTTGCCCATTGCCTTAACCATATAATGCAGATCAGCACCAAAAGCAGCCATATTAAAAACTCCTCTCAAGATCTTTATTTTTCATTACTTTTTGAATGCGTTATAATCGGAAAGGTCACGTCCTATGCCGTTTTCATCGGGGCAGGAAGCTCCTCTGTGCTTGTACTGCCAGATGAAGTTATAAGCGCCTGCCTGTTCACGCATCTTGTCAACGATACCGGGATAAACATCAACTTTGAGAAGCCAAGGGATTCCTTTGGGAGCCTGTCCGAAGATCGTTCCGTCGGGGTTAACTGCCATGCTGTCGCCGAAATAGGTGTAACACTCGTCAACTCCCACAGAGTTGCAGGCAAGAACGTAAGCCTGATTGCAGTAAGCGCCTGCCTTGTTGGTGATCTCCCATGCGTTGTCGTAAGGAGCCATATAGTGGGAAACACGGCAGATAACGTTAGCGCCGTTTACAGCAGCCTCTCTCCAGATCTCGGGATAGTCGCCGTCTGCGCAGATGATAGTGGCGATCTTTGAACCCTTGGGACCGTCAACAACGGGACACTCCGTACCGGGTACTGTAGGCTCGTTAGGGAGCCATGGATTCATTTTAACATACTTGTGAACTATCTCGCCCTGATCGTTGATGATAATAGCCATATTCTTGATGAATTTGCCGTCATCTTCAACTACCCAAGGGTCAAAAATTCCCCATACGCCCAGTTCCTTGCACTTAGCCTTTACCTTCTGAATAGGCTCTGCGTCAAGTGTAAACGCAACATCAAGCCAATCCACGGGAGCCATGCCCTGGAAGCAGCATTCGGGGAACATAATAAGATCAAATCCGGGGAAGCCTACTGCCGCCCTGTCCATATATTCAAGGATCTGATTTGTGTTAAATCTTACGTCTTCAATTGTGTGTGCGCTTTTCGGAGCGATCTGAGCCAAAACAACACTCATTGCTTCGGTTTCGATCTTACCGTTAAGTGCGTATGTAGCGCCCATGTTCATAACAATATTCCTCCTGAAAAAATATTAATGATGTTTCGGCACATCTGCACAACATTGTGCGGCTGCAAAAAAGCGCTGAACCCCAATTCGGAGTTCAGCGTCATTGCTGCCAAATATATTTTTAAGAAGTGCCTTAGCGGCGGAAGAATTTTTCTTTCCGTCATGCTTAATATTATAACCTCATTTTGCAATTTGTCAACGTAAAAATTGCAAAAAACTTTATTTCGTTAGATTTTCATACTTTAATTTACTTTTACCCAAAAATTTTTACCAGAATACCCGATTTACACAAAATATTAATTTTAAAGTCTAAGTCGGCTATTTTACAGTACTTGGCGCCTTGGATATATTTCCTGCAAAGGATTCAAGCAGACACAAAACCGCAAAAAAGCAAAACATCATCGCCGTTTAATTATGAATTTTAATTTACGGTTTCTTGCATTTTAAAAGTTAAGTAACATTTTCCTCAGATTTGAGCAACGCCGTTTTTACACAGTTGTCAACAGGCAAATACGTTAAATAAAAAGGGTAATATATGTATTAAAGTTGACCATTTGACCTCAAAAATCACCTTTGGCGGATAAAAAACACAAATACTCCGCAGATCCAACCCAAAGAAGCAGCTTTTATCGGACGCACTTATCAAAAAAATAAAATATGCCGCAGCTTTTCCTGCAATGACGCTTATCCCCCTCCATCGATTGACAGAGGGAGATTTTTGTCATATAGAATTATGAGCTTTTATAGTTGAGACAAGCTGCGCTCAGTAATGGTCATATTTTTTTGTGGTTATCAAATGGTGCAGGTACGTTGTTTAAGTCATAACACATCAAATAAGATTACTCGGAATAAACGAATTTTTATCGTCAATGGGAACGGGGCTGTCGCACATACACACAAGCCCTCCATAGCCTCTCGGTATGGAAGCCTTGTCAATAAGCTCATATTTTTTGACCTCGTTCCGATTAGGCGAAGCCGACTTTTTGATTTCAAGTGGGTGAATTTGTCCGTTCAGCTCAACAAAAACATCTATTTCCTTTGCATTTGAATCACGGTAATAGCTGAGATTAGCCTTGGTTTTTCCGTAAGCATAATTTTTCAGCAGCTCGGATACCACATAATTTTCAAAGTAATGACCGCTTGCCGCACCGTTCATAAGGGTATCTCTTGTCAGCCACATGGATAGATACGCACAAAGTCCCGTATCGCAGAAATACAGCTTCGGAGTTTTTACAAGCCGTTTCAGCTCATTATTTGAATAGGGCGCCAGAAGGTATATAATGCCCAAACCTTCAAGCAGCCTTACCCAATCCTTTGCAGTAGGTTCGGAAATATCAGCCGCAGAAGCAAGAGTAGAGTAATTTATTTGCTCGGCAGTGAGAGCGGCACAGGCTTTCAGCAGCTTCAGAAATTTTACCGAATCCGTAACACCGCCTGCCTCTGCCACATCACGCATTAAGTAGGTGTCAATATAGGAATTGTAATACTCCTGCCGCATTTCCTCATCTGCCTGCTGTACCTGCGGCATACCACCTCTCCAGATATGCTCAAATACATCTGTAATATCGTTGGGAGGAAGCAGCTTCTGACGTTCCTGCAGATTTTCCAAGGAAAAATCAAGAGGTTCTTCAAAAATCACACCGTTTTTTTCTCTCTGCGAAAGGCTGTAAAGCTGTAATATCCCTATCCTACCTGCAAGAGTTTCTCTGACCTGTTTCATCATATTATACTGCTGAGAACCTGTCAGCCAGAACAAGCCTGTTTCCTCGGTGTTGTCGCATATCAGCTTGATTCGTTCAAAAAGCTGCGGAGCATGCTGCACTTCGTCAATAAGGACAGGTGGTTTGTACGTCTGCAAAAACAACGCAGGGTCGGATTGTGCCAGCTCTCTTGCCATAAGGTCATCAAGGCTGACATAGGTTCTGTCTGTTCCTTCGGCAAGGTGCTTGAGCATAGTAGTCTTGCCGACCTGCCTTGCTCCTATTACAAGCACGACTTTGAAAAAAGTGTTCATTTGCTTGAATTTACGTTCAAGCTCACGAGTTATATATTTCATAGCAGCCTCCTTTTTATGAAAATCTAAAATCAACTTTATTTTATCATAATTTTGTAAAAACGTCAATGGAAATATACATTATAATATAACAAACCTGTGATATATTATATTTTCCGTTAGAGAAAAATGCAGCTTGGCGCAAAAATTTCTAATGGTATGCTTTCAAGCAGTTTCTCCTTGATGAAAACAGAAATAACATGCCGAATCTTCAAGCGAAAGCATTTTTCCACATTCCGGGCATTTCCATGTATTAGATTCTGATTTAGCATCAATGCTTTTTTCCTCTGTAGATGTTGTAGCCTGCTTGGAATTGGATCGTAAGTATTTGAAAGTAATTTGTTTTAATGTATTGACACACCCTAAATAATAGGGTATAATATGCATAAGGGGTGAGGCAGTTGACAAGGTTATTTATTATGCTCCCTGAATTTGAAAAGCAATGGAACAGAATGGGTTTGACAGATGACGACTTAAAAAGGCTGCAGTTTGAATTGCTGGAAAATCCTCAAAAAGGCGATGTAATACAAGGTACAGGCGGACTTAGAAAAATTCGCTTTGCTTTTGAAAATCGTGGTAAAAGTGGAAGTTCACGAGTTGTATATGTTGATTTTGCAGTTTATGAGAAAGTTTTTCTGATAACTGCATATCCTAAAAATGAGAAGGATAATTTAACGAATGCTGAAAGAAACAACATCAAAAAAATGATTGAAGCTCTTGAAAAAAGTTTGAAAGGAGAATGACCATGAATGTATATGAAAGCATTATGCAGGGCTTGAATGAAGCGGTAGAATACGAAAAGGGTACTCTTAAAGCTGATACCGCAAAAATATCCGTTGCACCGCTTCCTGATATTCACGGTGCAGAGGTGCGTAATATCAGAATGTCGCTTGATCTGACCCAGGTGGTTTTTGCTAAGGTCATGGGCGTTTCTCCCAAGACTGTTGAAGCCTGGGAAGGCGGACGTTCAGAACCCAACGGTACGGCAAAGCGAATGCTTGCAATGCTGAGATCCGATCCGCATCTTCCCGAAAAATACAATTTACTTGCTCGGTAATCATTGCGCCGCCTTGTGATATGCAGGGCGGCGTTGTTTTATCTAGTGCTACATTATATATAGTTACCTGGAATAAACGAATTTTTATCGTCAATGGGAACGGGATTGTCGCACATACAGTTATTATGCGGTGATCTTTTCCGTAATTGCGTAAAATGTCATTAGAAATTAGCAGTAAGCCTATTGACAATGCTTTACTTGACTGATACAATAATTTCATCGGATATGTTAAAATAAAGAAAAACGGAGAGAATATTATGAAACCAACTATAAAATCAGCAATAGCAGTTATTCTTTGCTGCCTTATGTGCGGATGTTCAGTATCGGAAGAAAGCCGATCCGGAACTATCGAGGAAACTATGCAGTCCCTTTCGGAGCAAGCTGATGTTCAGCCGTCGGAGATCCCTGTACTTTCGATGGTTACCGAAACCGGGAACAATGATTTTGCTGAAAAGCCCGTTTCGGAATTTGTATCGGAACAGATCGCTTCATGGACTCCCGGCTATGTAATGCCGCCCGCTCCGTATTATGAGGATTGCAAAATTTCATTAAAGGAAGGAAACAACACTCTTATTGATTCAGCCGAAGCAAGTGTTAAAGTAAGAGGAAACTGGACTACAAACTATTCAAAAAAGCCTTTCAGAATTAAATTTGCCGAAAAGCAGTCTATGCTTGATCTTAATGGAGGAGAAGCCTTCAAAAACTGGGTGCTGCTGGCAGAATACAAGGATGCTTCAATGCTCCGAAATAAGACTGCATTTGAATTATCCCGTGAAATTCTTGGAAAGGACGGGCTGTATGCGTCCGATGCAGCCTTCGTCGATGTTGAGATCAACGGTGAATATTGGGGCGTATATCTTTTAGCAGAATACCAGCAGGTAAACAAAGGAAGAATAGATATTGCCGAACCCAAAGACGATTACAGCGGAACTGATATTGGATACTTTATCGAATTTGACGGATATTTCATCAACGAAGAACCGATGAATCAGTTCCATGTGGATTATCATAATAATGCCGCACTCAAACCTTTTGACGGAAATGACGGCAGCGGCAAAACAGTACGCTGTCTTCCTCTTTTAAAGACCGATCCCAAAAAAGATGTAGGATTTACTATCAAAAGCGATATTGTTTCTCAGGAACAGCACGATTTCATTGCTTCTTATGTTAATAATGTTTATAATATAATGTATGAGGCAGCATATTATGATAAAGCCTTCATTTTTAGCGAGGATTATTCGGAAATAATTGAGTCTGATGAGATCACGCCTCGGGAAGCGATCGAAAGAGTTGTTGATGTCAACTCATTGGCTGATATGTATATCATAAGCGAGCTTACCTGTGATGCCGATCTTTATTGGTCAAGCTTTTTTATGACAGCTGATTTCGGCGAAAACGGAAACCGCAAGCTGACATTTCAGGCTCCATGGGACTTTGATTCCTCTTTGGGAAATAAATCAAGATGTCCCGACGGCAAAGGTTTCTACGCATCAAATATTATCCCCGATGTAAACGGAGATACATACGAAACTATCAATCCGTGGCTTGCGGTAATAAGCTATGAGGACTGGTATCGTGAGATCATTAGCCGGAAATGGACAGAAATATATGACAGCGGTGCTTTTGACAGAGCCTCTGAAATGATCGCAGAAGATTCAATAAAGTATAAGGATGCTTTTGCAAGAAATAATGAGAGATGGGGTATAAGCACCAATGATAGTTCTGTTACCGGTGAGCTTTCGGATAAAGCGCTCAAATGCAAGACTCAGGAAGCTGCTGCAGTTTATCTTGATGAATGGCTCCGCAGCAGAGTTGAGTTTATGAATGAAAACTGGCACATATAATTAGAGCTGCATTAATAAATTTATAACAAAAGCCCCTGCAAACCGCATAAATACGCAGTTTGCAGGGGTTTTAAATTGGTCGGGGTGAGCCGTGCTCACTAATGGTCATAATTTTTTATGCTTATCAAACGGCGCAGGTACGTTGCTTGTGAACTTTTTATTCCGATGATGTTATACCAATCCCCGATTAAAAAGTGTACAAAAAATGGGGGCAAAATCTTGTAGCTGTAAAACAGCTTTATATGGATTTTGTGCCGATTTTTTGTCTACACTTTTATCGGGGATTGGTATTATTATAAGCATAAATAAATATATCACTATTTTGCGATGCAGGTCATGATTTGCTGCATAATGTACGAATCTCTGCAAATGAGTATATACTTCTGCTGCGGTACAGTATCAGGACTCCTCCCGAGAGCTGAAAATCACTTTTTCCTCGGGCAAATATTTTATTATCATTTCGTATAACAGATCGGACATGATCGGTTTTGACAAAAAGTCGTCAAACCCCATTTCGAGATACCGTTCTTTACTTCCTTCCACAGCATTTGCGGTTAACATGATGATCGGGGTATTTTGACAAAGATCATGTTCCTTAATGTAATTCAGGGTTTCCACACCATCCATTTCCGGCATCATATGATCCAAAAAGATCATATCAAAGGACAGCTTTTGCACAATTTCAATACAGTTTTTGCCGCCGGTAACCAGTCGGATATCCATTTGGGAATTCTTTAATAAGTTCTTGAATACTTTAAGATTCATTTTATTGTCATCCACAACAAGTATTCTTGCCTCTTTTGCAGTGAATTCCATACTATCCATTGTTTTCGTATCATTCTCCCGGGATTTATCTTTAAAATCTCCTAAAGGTTCGTGGTCGGTGATCGTCTGCACAATATCAAAAGAAAATTCGCTGCCCTTACCATACTCACTTTCAATATGAAGTTCACTTCCAAATAATTTCAGAAGATGCTGCACAATATTCATTCCCAGACCGGTACCTTCTATATTTCTGTTTTTGGACAGATCAAACCGCTGGAATGCATCATAGATCGAACCAATATCTTCCTTACGAATACCCATTCCTGTATCCTTTACAGAAAAATGCAATACCTCTTTTTCATTCTCCTTATGACCGCTGACCAGGAACGTTACCGTACCCTCCGGCGTATATTTCACAGCATTGGTCAACAGATTTATTAACACCTGACGGAGCCTCTTATCATCTCCATAATATCCTGAGGGAATGTCTGCAGCAACCTCAAACTCAAGCTTTAGATTTTTTTCATTTGTCTTTACACTGATCATATTGTATAGATCATTTATCAGCGTTCTGATCGAATAATTCGCTTCTACTAATTCCATATTTCCGGACTCCAGCTTGGAGGTATCGAGAATATCATTTACAATTCCCAGCAGCATAATGGAAGAGTCTTTTACATCCCGAGAATATTCCTGAATAGTTTTATCCTCACTTTCACGAGAGATCATCTCATTCATACCTATGATCGCATTGATAGGAGTACGGATCTCATGTGACATTCTTGCCAGAAATTCAGACTTTGCCTTATTCGCACTTTCTGCCTCTTCCTTAGCCTTCTCTAATTCATCAACAAGCCGTGCTTTTTCCAAGCTGCCGCTGACAATACGAAACAGACTTCCGCAAACTGCTTCAAATGCAATGTAGATAAGACATCTTGGTAGCACATAGAATAAGAAAAGACTGACAGTCGGATCGCTGTTGACCTCATTTAAGATAAACTTCCCGTCAACAATATAGTCAGTTATACTGTTGGTTGTGAGCAATACCATATTGGCATCGCAAAGTCCCCAATAATAACCTCCGTAGACAACCAGAAAAGTGCTTATCACCGTCAGGATATAGACATAATTCAAGGCTTTTTTTGAAGAATACAACGTAGCATACAAAAAGGGCAAAAGAGATGCCAACACTACTTGGTAGGTAAGAAAGATACCTATAATAGTAAATACAGTAACGATACAGAATAAAAGTATGTATTTTACCTTAGGATTGGATAAAGGTATTTTTTTAAGCAAAAGCAGTACCAGAAGATACAGTATAACAGACGGGATATACGCCCTCATCATCAGCTCCTGCTGAATAATAAAGATCTTAAGTATGTTTAAAACAAAAGTGATGGTAAAGACCAGCATAGTTACCGCAAAACACTTCATAACATATCTGTTGGCTATATATTCCTGATTTTCAAAATAATCCATCGAAAGATTCTCTTTTTTCGTGATACTTTTTAATGCGCCCTCTTTTTTTGTCATGTGACACACTCTCCATCTCAAAGTAATTGATTCAAAATTTCAGATTTATGCCGTGTTTTTTCATTGTCAACGTTCTTGTTGACTTATATTATATATCATATTGGAAAAATAATCAAGCTTTATTATTAATGAAATAATTCTCTCTTCCCAATAGTCATAATTTTTATACTAATTCTAAACCGTTCTATAGACAAGGACGGCAGATAGAATTTTTGTCAATAAGGTAAAAGGCTTTACCTCGGAAAGCGACCGCAGGCGGGCTTGCCGCCCGGCAAGGGAGCTTGACGCAGAGTGACGAAATTATAGCTGCCGTATCTGTCTATAGGTTGGTTTAGAATTAGTATTATACCTATCAAACGGCGTAAGTACGTTGTTTTTGAGCTTCTTATTCTGATGAGGTTATTATAGCATGCTTGGAATTGGAGCGCAAGTAGTTGAAATTAATATTTTTAAACGGGACTGCCGCACATACAGGCAAGTCCTACGAGCCGGCTTTTTATATAGACGTCAAAAAAATGCGGACCGCTAAGTAAAAGAAGCGGTCCGCATTGTTTCAAACGTTATGAGTTTTTGGAACAAACTCGATTTTTAAATTCATATTCATTGCAGAAGCTATACGAGTAAGTGTTTTGATTGAGGGATTGGCATTTCCGTTTTCGATCTTGCTGATGTCAGCCTGGTCTATACCGGTAAGCTCGGAAAGCTGCTTTTGTGTAAGATTACCGGAGCTGCGGCAGGCAATAAGCATTTTTGCAAGTTCGTATTCGGGAGAAAGAGCCTCATATTCCCGTCGGAAATCAGCGTCATTTTCAAGCTGTCGGTTTAATGTTTCTCTGAAATTTTTACCCATAATAATCACTCCTTGTTACGTTCGAGGTAATCTTTGCGATATTTCTTGGCAAGTTCTATTTCGCTGTCGGGCGTTTTCTGTGTTTTCTTTACAAATCCGTTGGTAAGAATTATCTTTTTATTGACCACAAAGAAATACAGCACTCTTGTAATGTCGGAAGAAACCTTTGCCCGTATTTCATATATTCCATCACCCAATGATTTGGAGTGAGGTTCACGCAATTCATTTCCGAATGTTTCGAGCAATTCAAGCTCACGGAACATTTTTGCTTTCATTTTCGTGTCAAGAGATAATATAAATTCTTCCGCAGGGAATGTACCGTCCTTTTTCTCATAGTATTCTACGTCAAACAAGTTTTTACTCTCCTTTATAATATGGTATATATCCCATATCGGTATTATATACCGTAAACGAGAAAATGTCAAGTGTTTTTGTTGATTATTAGAAAAAACTACATAATGTGCAAAAATTTCGAATGAAATCTTGACTTATGCGCATAATAGTATTATAATGCCATTAGAGAAAAATGCACATATACACAAATTTATCTAATACAAGGAGGCTCATTATGATAGAACGCAAGAAATATCTTGATAAGCTTATACGAAAGAAAGAGAACGGACTTGTCAAGGTCATTACGGGAATAAGGCGGTGCGGCAAGTCATATCTGCTGTTTGAGATATATCACCGCTACCTTAATTCTATTGGTGTGGATGACAGCCATATTATTGAAATTGCCCTTGATGATGACCTCAATGCGCAGTACCGTAATCCGCTGGAGCTTGGAAAATTCGTCCGCAGCCTTATCACCGACAAGGAGCAGACCTATTATATCTTCCTCGATGAGATACAAAAGGTTGCGTCAATAAAAAATCCGTATCTTGATTCAGATGATGAAAAAATAGGCTTTGTTGATGTTGTGTTGGGACTTATGAAAATACGCAACGCAGATATTTATGTAACCGGCAGCAACTCCAGAATGTTATCGTCCGATATTCTTACGGAATTTCGTGGCAGAGGTGATGAGATACGGGTAAATCCGCTTTCCTTTGCGGAGTTTTATGCTGCTTATGACGGTGATAAGCGTGACGCTTGGACGGAATATTACACCTACGGCGGAATGCCCCTTGTGCTTGTACAAAAGACCCATGAGGACAAGGCAAAATATCTTCAGGATCTGTTCAGCAAGATATACCTTGATGATGTTATTGCCCGAAACAAGATCGGACATGACAAGTCTGTGCTGGAGGATCTGCTGAATGTTATTTCTTCTTCGGTTGGTTCACTTACAAATCCGCTTCGTATTTCAAATACATTTTCAAGCATTACGGGAAAAACTGTTTCGGATGATACTATCGCAAAATATCTTGACTGCTTTGTGGATTCGTTCCTGATATACAAAGCACAGCGTTATGATGTAAAAGGACGAAAATATATAGGTTCGCCGTTCAAATATTATTTCTCCGATATAGGACTTCGCAATGCAAGGCTGAATTTTCGTCAGCAGGAAGAAAATCACATTATGGAGAATATCATTTACAATGAGCTGCTGATGCGTGAATACAGCGTTGATGTGGGCGTTGTGGAGTATTCTGCTGCAAGAAGCGATAAGAAACGAAGCAGGACACAGCTTGAGATCGACTTTATAGCAAACAAGGGCAGCAGCAAGTATTATATTCAATCTGCGCTTAATATTGACACCGAGGAAAAGCGCACACAGGAGATAAACTCGCTTGTCAGGGTAAACGATTCATTTAAAAAGATCGTTGTAGTAAAGGATAAAATAATCCCATGGCATGATGAAAAGGGTATCCTTTATATCGGCATTGAGCAGTTTCTGCTTGATGAAGACAGTATGAATATATAATTTTTCACGGAAATGGCAAAGTCCATTTCCGTGATTTTTTGCATATAATAGTATTTCATATACTATATCATTAAGTTTTTCATAATCGAAATATCGAAGATATTCGGTAATCATAGATCATCTAACATAAAAAACGAATGCACTTGATTCATTGATTTCAGATATGATATCCTCTCTATTCAGTTCTATAAATATGTTCAAAATCGAATACATCTGCTGAAGTTTTTTATTATCTGATAACATATACATAAAACTGATCAAGAAGGAGGATACATTATGTATCAGAATGATTATACAATTACAGCCGATGGATTCGGTATACACACATTTGAGCTTACGGGGAATATAACGAGCTATGAGTTCCGGCACATTCCATATAGGGCAGGCAATAAAAAGTTTTACTTCAATGGCGGAAAAAGTGTCTGTGTTTATCCGAAAAAACAAGGAATAAGGATTTTTCTTAATAATCCGGAGGAAGATGTATACAGCATCAAAATCATTGTTACACCAAGAAAAATTATCGACGAAGATTCTGATGCGGTATCAATTCTCCCTCCAGCCAATGATTTAATAAGGTTTGGGAATAGGGTTACTGATATCCTGCAGGAATGTTTGGGTGAAAAATACCACATAGAATATTTTACCCTGTCAAGGGTTGACTTTTGCGTAAATATAATGCTTTCTGAAAGCTTTGCAGCACAGCGTTATATTAAACTCCTTCATAAATCTATGAAATACAATAGCACTGATCAAATTGTTATTTACTCAAACGATGATCCGGATGCAAAAGAGAAGAATAAGCATAGCTTTCGTATAAACACAGGTGATGTTACTTTCACGGCATACGATAAATATTTTCAGCTCGAAGATATTGGAGAAAGCTTCGAAAAAGAAGCAGAATCTTTCCTTCGTCTTGAGTTGTCAATAAACAGAGATAAGATCTTAGAATTAGTTTGCTCCAGGCATGAATGGTTATATAATACCAACTTGCTTGAATATTATTCCTGCCATAGTAGAAAATACTTTGTTGATTACATTGAAAAGTATTTTTTTCCGGGAGATTACTGCTATCTTGAATATATGGAACACATTATCGAAAAATCAAGATTAAAGAACAAGATGAAAGGTAGAATGCTGTTATTTTCGGCAATACAATGTGAGAAGCAATCTTTCCTTTCGGCTAAAAAAGAGATGATGAAATATCTTGACTCTACATATAAATTTAAAAAAATGCTTTCAGCGTTTGAAGATCTGAATATAAATCCCATATCATTATCGTATCGTGACAAACATGGTGCGAATGTTATACCGGGGCTATATAAGATACTTGGTTTATGAAAGAGAGGTTTTACATGATGAATAAAAAATTTTTATCGGTTGCTGAAGCAGCTGAACAGCTTGGCATTAGCAGAGCAACGATGTATCGTTATTTGCAGGATAAGACTATTCCTGCAGTAAAGCTCGGTGGAAACACATGGAAAATATCCGCCAAATACCTGGAAAATCTTGAATCAGGCGGCAAAAAAATTGAGCCTCCCACCAATAATATGGGAGAGGCTCAATGATCAAGTAGCTATGCTTTCCGTTATGCTGAAATCCTTATCAATGTTGATATTAACGTCTATCCTGTCTTTGTAAACTACTATGGAATCAACATAGCTGTCGATTATTAATCTGCGGTTTTCAACATTTCCCTGAATAAGCATTGTTTTTGCCTGTTCAAAGGCTTCATGAAGCTCGTCCTTGTTTACGATGCCGTTGCTTGCCAGCTTCATATTTATCTCCGTAAGCTCACAGCGGCACTTTTCTCTGTCCTTTTCAAATGCCGCAAGCTGTTCTGCAAGTGCGGCAGAACCGGTCTGTGCCATTACGGTGACTATATTCCCTATTTTGGCGTTAAGGCTGTTGATAGAGCTTTCACATAATGCCTTCATTTTTAATAACTCGGCATTTCGGCTTACCGCAAAATCCGTATAGTGCGAAGCAATGTCTTCAAACAGGCTTTCTTCAAATATCCTGTCTGCCAGAAGTTTAAGTATCCTGTTTTCAATGTCGCTGCAGCGGATAGCCTTGTTGCTGCAATGGATAGATTTGTTTTTGCGGCTGCATCGATAGGAAATATATTCGGGGAAGCGCTCGGAGGCTTTCTGATAATTTCCGATATATCGGGAACCGCACTCTCCGCAGATCATCTTGCTGCTGAGCAGGTAGCTGTGCTTGCTTGAAAAAGCGCCTGCGGTGTGTTTTCTCTTTTCAAATATCAACTTTACCTTGTCAAATGTTTCCTTGTCCACAATACAGGGTATTTTGCCTTCAATGCGGACTATATCATCTTCGGATTTGTGTTTGCGGGAGTTATATTTTCCGTCTGCGCCTTTTGCTGCACGGAGGTTGAAAATATAAACTCCCGTGTATTTTTCATTGTGCAGTATGTCCCGTATGCTGCTCCGGCTGTAAGGGTTGCCGGATTTGGTGCGGCAGTTGTGGATATTCATATACTCAACTATTTCCGCATAGCTCTTGCCGGCAAGGTACATATCAAAGATACTCCTTACGATAACGGCTTCATTTTCATTAATAATGTACTGACGGGTAACAGGATCCACATCATACCCGAGAGGCGGTTTGCCGCCGTTATGACGGCAATTGTAAGCATTCTCCATCAAGCCTTTCATAGTTTCTCTTGAAAGATTCCTGCTGTAATATTCAGCCATACCTTCAAGCAGCGATTCAAGGATAACGCTTTCGGGAGAATCGTCAAATTTTTCAAGGACAGATATTACCCTTATGCCCTGCTTTTTTAAATTATGTTTATATACGGCGCTGTCGTACCTGTCACGGGAAAATCTGTCCAGCTTGTGGACTATGACGGCTTCAACGTTAAGCAGAGGAGCCTCCCGGATCATTTTCTGAAATTCGGGGCGGTTATCCGTAGTTGCAGACTTTGCAGAATCCGCATAGTACTGCACAATAGTATATCCCTCACGCTTAGCAAAGTCGTTAATGAAACGGTTCTGTGCGTCGATGCTTTCTTCACGCTGATTACTGCTGCTGAATCGTGCGTAAGCAACAGCTCTTTTCAAGGTTTTGGCCATTAGCTGCTTTCCTCCTTCTTGATCTTGTTAAGGATAGAGTATATGCACAGAAGTGCAATATCCTCTCTTACTTCCTTGGGTACGGATTTACCTGTGGGGGTAATATTAATGGGTCTTTCGGGGATTGATTTTTCATTGGTTAACATAGAAATTCCTCCTTATGGTATATTACACTATAATAATATATATTTTCGGCTGCCGACCTTACCGACAATTTTGCCGACAAAAATATGTACCGTCTGACCTGCAGGAAAATAAATTTGTCGCAGGTCAGACTGCGCAGCAGCCTTGTTTATCGGGCGTTACGACAAAAAGACAAATTCCTGAGAAACGATAGGGGCTTTTTCGGAACTGTACTTGTTGTCCTCAATTACCCGATGAACTGTTTCGTTGAGCTGTATCATAAAATCTGCATTGTAATAGCTGCCGTTAGAATTAAAGATATTTATGATTTCCGGACAGTTATACTTTACAGCCTTGGCAAAGAATTTAAATTCTCCATAGATAGAAAGTTCAGCATCCACAAATCCCTCTTCATCTTCATATTCCGCTCTGCTATGATACTTTTCTTCCTGGCAATCGTCGTACAGATATTGCAGCGTTTTTTCGGATATTATAGAAGCTCCCATACACCTTGCCAGCTTTTTCATTGCTAAAGCCAACAGATAAAACACACAGCGCTTATCCTCTCTGCAGATACTGCTGTCAAGCAAATCCAAAAGAGAGTTTACAGAAGTTGTTAACCGCTCTTTATCAGCTGACTTATATAAATCTGCATAATCCCGGAAAAGCATATACCGTTTATCCTTGGTCAATTCATATGCTTTGCTTGCCGCTGCTTTTAACAAATTCCTTTTGCAGAAGTTCATCTCACAGTTAACATAAAGCTGTTCGACCCGGGTGAACACTACTTCAGCCCGTTTTGCAGATCTTATCTCTTTAACGATCTCATAAGCCTTGTTTATGACCAAAATGAGATTTTTATGTGAGTGTATGTACCTGCAGCACCTGAAGAAATATGTAAACCAGTTGTCCTTTGGAACCATAGGTGCCAAATCTTTTAAAAGATTAACCAAAACCCTTTCATTTACAGCATTTACCTCAATAAGACCTGTTATGGCAATGTGGGCTTCCTCATCTGTTTCGAGCTTATTGCCAAAGCAGCTAAGGATCTCCAATTCGTTCAAATCGCTAAACTTAAAAGTATTCATTTTATGTTTCCTCCTTAGGAATTTTTATTTTGATAACCCGGGTATCCTTGTTATCTATTTTAACGCGGTTGTCCATATTAAGATCAAAAACCGGTTTATCATTTTTTACATTAAGAAGAATTCCCATGGAAATGAGTTCCTTCTTGATGTCTTTATCTTTAACAGCACTGCCGTTAGGAAGTTCCTTGCGGATCATTCCAAAAAAAGCTCTTTGCTGCTTTACAGTAAACATAAGTATATTGTTGAATCTATACGCAGCAATATCCGATTGTGTTGAGGTCAATTTAATAACGCTCACATCGCTTCCCACTATATTGTAGGACGCAACTTTTTCTTCGGATAAAATTCTATCTATTGCCTGACGTATATAACTGGAAAGCGACGCTTCAGATATATACCTGCACTGTATTTTGGCAGAAGCATAAAGGGCTGTAATTATACCCTGTTTCAACTCAGCTATGTATTGATCAGCTATCTCTATTTCCCGGAAGAATCCTGCAAGGAAATTAAAATAACTGAGCATCAGAGTATGATTGTCGAGTATTCTGTCGTGGTGAATGTCTTTATATTTATCGGCAAGATCATTTCTCGCAGGGTAATAACCCTCGGACAGACCTGCTATATCTGTGATCTCTCCGTTGGTAACGGAAAGCTTTGATACAAACCAGATTAAATAGCAAAGAAAAAACTTTTCTTTCTCAGCTTTTTTCTTTTCCAGAAGAGCTACCTGCTCAAAAATGATCTCGCCCCGGACAAATTCGATAGGCAAAAGCCTAAGTATGCTTGAGTGTACTGTTGTAAATATAGCTTCAGCGGTAACAACAGCCCAAACGCTTGTTTCCGAAAGTTTGCCCGAAGCAGTCGTTTTTTCTGCTCCTATGTCGCCGAAAGTGCGGATAACAGCCTCTAATTTTTCCGTGGTTTTGTTTGAACACCTGCCGATAGCAGTATGCTGCACATCATCAATTACGACAACGCCGCAAAACTCCGAGGACAACTTCTTCTGCACCGCTGCTTCGGTAGATGTTGACAGCGAAATGAAGCGTGTTGCATCATAAGCATCAAAAAATGCTCTGGAAATGGTTGTCTTGCCGCAGCCGCTGTCGCCGAAAATATACGGAAGCGCCGTCGGCTGGCATTTCCTGCGCTTTTCCGGCGGCAAACTTTTAATAATCTCAAAAGAAAGCCCCATAAGCTGTATCATCAGAAGCAACATAGCTTTATCTTTGGTACAGCAGCTCAAAAACGCTTCGAGTATTTCTTTGCAGGAAGCTTTGTCTTCGGCAGTCAGAGATCCGGGGGCAGATATATCAATGGGTTTGCCATTATATATTACATATTTACGGTCGTATGTAAGTCCGTTTTCGAGGTATTCCTCATCGGAACACAAACCGTTTTTAGCGGCACACATAAACACTTCAAACAACCGTACATAATCGTTGTCCGGCATAAGACCATACTCTTTAAGCATTATCAGCTTTTTACGAAATCCGCTGCCATTAAGCTCATTATCGCTGAACTGAAGCGTTTCGCAAGTATAATCAGTTTTAACGACCAAAGCATCCACTTTCTTTTCTGAAGCATGGGTGATTTTGCTGTAAAAACGGCTTTCTTTTGTCGGAAGAACAATGATTTTTGAAGATATTGTCACCTTTTCACCGAATTCTATCCGGAAGATAGGATTGCTTTCCTGGTTATAGATTTTTATATTACTGCGTTCAAGATTCTGTATCAATCCATCAAGCCAGGACTTAACCTGCTCCGGCGGTGAGTTTGCAGATATGAAAATATTTGATGAATTTATCATAATAAGTTTCCTCCTTGGTTTGGTTTATGATAATATAATAGCTTATACTTGAGGTACAATCAAAGGGCAGATTTTTTTCAATTTTTTCTATTGGAAATACCTGCCATAAAAATAAGAGTAAAAAACCGCAAAACGTATATTTAACAACGTTTTGCGGTTTTTGGGTGTGATATTGAAAGGTTAGGATAAATAAAAACTCCGGGAACAGCGCATTAGTCTGTTTCCGGAGTTTGGTTGCTTCAAATATGTTTATACAGCTTTCCATTTTTATGAAGCTACAAATCAAAATATGGTGTAAATTGCGTAGATCGTATTTTAACTCACGACCTTCGGGTTATGAGTTATGAATCATAAAATCCAGTCAATCCATTGTTATCCTCAAGCTACGATTCTACGTTGTTTGAGGCTTTTTTATTATCATCTGATACTTGTAATTCTTGCTTTTTAAAGCGTAGTTGGGGTAAATATTGGGGTCAAAAATTGGGTCAAATTTACTTGTGATGTATTGGCTTTGGATTGTATTCAGCTATGTAGTATGAGCAGATACAACATCTCTTGAATGGAAGAGCCTTAATAAAAGCTTCATTAGTATTTCCTCCGTGATTTGTGGCATAAGAAAGGCACCTATCCAAAGATATATGCTTTCTCGTATATTATCCGTCATTCCCTTATTATCGGCATATATTTAAGGGAAAGTCAATTCAGCCTGAAATAGCAGGTGCTTTTTCCGATACCATCTTTCTTAAGTTCACCGGCTGCAACCATTTTTCGCAATGCTCCTTCAATCGAGCTTACGCTGAGTGTAGGGCAAAGCTCTCGTATATCCTGCTTGTTGAATCGACCTATTTTGTTTTTGCTTGCTCTGCGTACCATTTCAATTGCCGGCAGTTTTGTTTCGACGAGTGCCATACGATCATCGAAATCCTTGTATGCGGCAAGAATAGTACCAAGAATGTATTTGATGAAAACAACGTTTTCAGTTCCTTCATGCCAACCGGTCTGAGATTCAGCAAGGGCATTGTAATACAGATCCTTGTTCTTCGCTATATCAGTTCTTCGCATTATCGTCATTACATCATTTGAACCGATAGAACTTAACGACACCTCTACCTAAAACATCATTTTCAAACAGTACAAACACATTTTATATGCAAAAATATTGTAAACTGTTAAGAAATGTGGTAAAATAATAGTACATTACATATATTCGGCTGTGCTTTCTATAAACGCTGTGCCAAAAAGGAGTTTAGTGTATGAAATGTTTAAAATGCGATAGCGAATGGGTAACGAAAAATATAGCAATAAACAAATGTCCATTCTGTGGAGCGGATCTGTACAATGAAACTGAAGAAGATAGTATAAAGATATTCGATAATTCCGCCGAAGCATTGATTTTTATATACAAAAAGCATGGTGCAAACATACTTCTTGGCAAAAAACTTAGCGCATATCTCGCTGATTACGCACCCGATCTTCCTAATCGTGTTAAGTGGCTTGTGAAAACTGTTTATGATTTAGGGGCAGCAGAGCTTCTCAGAGGTGCTATTAACGGTTCTGACAATAACAAGCTTGAAACTATAAAGGCTGCTATTTCTTGTCTTACAGATAATTTTATTGATCCTAATATGGCAGAGAATATTATCAATGAATTTGCCGGTGCGCTTGGATGGAATATACAAAACGCAGCAGGAAATCCCGATGAACCCATTGATGATGAACAAGATCCGCTTTTGGTTGAAGGTTCTCCATATCATGATTTAGATTATATTATTACAGAAGCGGCCAACGGAGATGCTTTTGCTCAATTTATATATGGCTATTTATATTTTACTGGAAAAAAGAATGGGATAGAAAAAAATTATATCGAGGCAATAAAATGGTTGAACAGATATTTAGAGCAACGGGTTTATCCGAAATATACCGATTTTGCAGAAACACTAGTTGGCAAGATGTATGCTGACGGCGGATATGGAGTTGAAAAGAATTATTCTGAAGCAATCAAACATTTTAGAAGATTAGCGGAACAAGGAGATGCTCAATCGGAATGCAATCTAGGAATATGCTACGCTAAGGATAATAACTATCCCGAAGCTGTTAAATGGTTAAAAAAAGCTGCAGAACACGGGATTGCAGATGGGGAAAGGGGACTCGGATTATGTTATTATAATGGTCAAGGTGTGACTCAAGATTACGAAGAAGCTGTGAAATGGCTTCGTTTATCTGCTGAACATGGATGTCATGAGGCAGAGTACGTTTTAGGTGAATGTTATTATAACGGAGAAGGCGTTGAACAGGATTACGAAGAATCAATAAAATGGTTTCGTCTTGCAGCTGAACATGGTGATTCAGATGCGGAGTATATGCTTGGTTTATGCTATTATGACGGAAAAGGAGTAGAACAAGATTACAAAGAAGCAGTAAAATGGTTAAAAAAATCTGCAGAGCATGACATTTCCGATGCTCAATATTTACTTGGTGTATGTTATTATAAAGGTAATGGAATTACAAAAAACTACGCATTAGCAGCAAACTGGTTCAGAAAATCTGCTAAACAGGATAATGCTGATGCAATGCGTATGCTTGGAGAGTGTTATTACAAAGGAAATGGGCTAAAACAGAATTACTCAAAAGCTGTAAAATGGTTTAGCCTTGCTGCAGAAAAAGGTGATCTCGAAGCTGCATTCAGACTTGGTAAATGTTATGATTTTAGTGATGGCGTAGAAAAAAATGATTCAGAAGCATTAAAATGGTATATTTTTGCCGCTGAACATGGATTTCCTGCAGCAGCCAGTGAACTTGAAAGTATATATTATGATGGTAGTATTGGCGAAGAGAATCATACGGAAGCTGCAAAATGGTGTCAACTTGCAGCTGAACAAGGAGATCGTGAAGCTCAACTTAGAATTGGTTCTTATTATTATTCAGGTGATGGCGTAGAAATGAATCATTCCGAAGCATTAAAATGGTATCGACTTGCAGCTGAACATGAAAATCCCTTAATCAGCAGTAAAATTGGTGATTTTTATTATTATGGAGATGATGTAAGACAGGATTATGCTGAAGCTATAAAATGGTATCATCTTAATGCTGAAAATGGAGACTCTATAGGTCAATATATGATTGGTAAATGTTATTATAGTGGTCATGGAATAAAACAGAGTTTTGATGAGGCTGTAAAGTGGTTCCAAATTGCAGCAAAAAACTCGAATCCAAAAGCAGAATATATGCTCGGTACATGTTTCTATAATGGTCAAGGGGTGAACCGAGATTTAGACGAGGCATTAAAGTGGTATAAACTATCAGCAAAGCACGGATTTATTAATAGTCAATACATGATTGATGTATGTAATATGAACAGTACAGATGCGATTAGTAGTGATGCAGAAAAATTAAAACATTATCACCGTGAAGCTGTGAAAGGAAATGCAAATGCTCAAAAGTTATTAGGTGAGTATTATTACTATGGGCGCGGCGTTGGTCAAAACTACTGTGATGCGTTAAAATGGTATCATCTTGCAGCAGAACAAGGAAATCATGAAGCTGAATACATGATTGGTCAATGCTATTATCATAACTTTGGAGTCGTCAAAAACAATTCAGAAGCATTAAAATGGTACCATCTTGCGGCAAAACATGGGCATTCTGATGCATCATTTATGATTGGTGAATGCAATTATGAAGGCGGCTATGGAATAGTAAAGAATTATTTTGAAGCCAAAAATTGGTATCAAATTGCTGCAGAACATGGGCATACTGAAGCAGCTGTTAAGACTGCAGAATGTTATGTTCATGGAATAGGGGTAGAAAGAGACCATAAACAAGCAATAAAATGGTATAAAATTGCGGCAGAACAAGGGAATTCAAACGCAGAATATATGATGGGAGAAGAATATTGGAAAGATCAAGATTATGATAAAGCTGTAAAATGGTATAGTCTTGCTGCAGAACATGATAATGGAGATGCAGCATTAAAGATTAGTGAATGCTATTTTTATGGATATGGTGTAGAAATAGATTATGAAGAATCAGTAAAATGGTTATATTTTGCATACGAACTTAATAATGTTTCTGCCATGCTAACATTAGGGATATATACAATGCAAAAAAAGGGCATACCAGAAATAATAGAATTATGGATAAAGAACAAGAGATGGATGTATCTAGATTATGATAATTAGATCTTGTAAAATAATCATGCGATGACAGTGAAAGTACTAAATTCATCGTTCTATGCCTCTGATGTCATTGCCATATAAGAATTATAACTTGAATAAATTGTACAATTTCCGATGCAATAATTAATGATATTTGTAGATTTAGCACCAAAATCATTGACGAAAATCGGCAAAAGTAATATAATTAATTATACGCTACTTTCGTCAAAGCTCGGCGAATTTTCCCCATTTTCAAAAACATCAATATCTGTTTATAAAAGGAGGAAAAAATGGGTTTGTTTTCTCAAAAACAGCAGTTTCAAATTTCAACAAGTATTCTCCCTCCTGCTGCCAAAAATGAGATACTTGCAAAACGATTACCTCAATTGAAAACAGATAGTGTTTTCCTTAAAAGTGGAGAAATGTGTTCCTATATTGATAAGGCTATTCTAAATTCCTATGTAAAGAAATCAATAAAACAGCATATATCACATAGTTCACCCGGTCTTTTTAAGGGAACTCGTTTTACAACAGGCGTGAGTAAACCTATCGAATACGAGGAGATTGTTCAAACAAGAGGAATACTTTACATTACAAACACACGAGTTGTTTTTCAAGCTTCTCAAAACGCCTTTGACAAACCGCATAAAGATCTTTCTGCAATACAGACATACAATAATGCAGTAATATTGCAGTACGGTAATAAAAATTACGAACTAATAGTTCCGGATGGCAATCTGGTGGATTTAGTACTTAAACTCGTAAATTAAATAGAATAAGAGGTATTTATATGAGGTATCCCGAAGCTAAAATTGGTCTATGTAAATGTCATGAAAACAAGATCATGGGCGTAAGGTTTGAACGGTCGGGAAAAAATTGGAAAGCCACATGGGCATTTCCAATAAAAAAACCCGGTTCTGAAAAAAGAGAGAACTATGATAAAACACAGCTAACAGGATTAATTGAGTTAGATGCTGAATACCCTGGCTGTCCGTATTGTGGTGCTAAAGCGTTTATTATTTGCGGAGATTGCGGTGGATTGAACTGTAATGATCACCGGTCAAATATTTTTACCTGCCAATGGTGTGGTAAATCAGGCGAATTACAGGATTATACCGGCGATGGATTTACTGCCGGCGGAGACAGATAAATGAAAGGTGTGAAATAATGGACGGATTACTTTCTGTTGGAACTGAACTTGTTTCGGAATGTGGTAATACATATAAAATAATCAAGTTTCTCGGGGCCGGTGGACAAGGCGAAGTTTATGACGTTATTTGCGGAAATAAACACTATGCTCTGAAATGGTATTTTAAGAATAGTGCAACTGATTCACAGAAAAAAATACTTGATAAACTTATTGAAAAAGGATCTCCAACAAAGAATGAAACAAAGGATATTTTTCTCTGGCCTGAAGATTTGATCTATAGATCGTCCGCGGAACCCTTCGGATACATAATGGAACTCAGAGGCAAGCAATATAAAGGCATTGTTGATCTTATGAAATGCCGTACCAGCCCGTCGTTCTATAATCTTGTGAAGGCTTGCTTCAATCTGACCAAAGGATACTACAAATTACATGAGCAAGGTTATCAGTACAGAGATATATCTTTCGGAAACGCATTTTTTGACCCTGATACGGGTGATGTTAAGATATGTGATAATGACAACGTTACTCCCAGCGGCTCTAAGGAAGGCGGAGTAAAAGGTACACCCAGATTTATGGCACCTGAGATAGTTCGTGGTGAGGCTAAACCTTCAAGAAATACGGATCGTTTTTCATTAGCAGTACTTCTTTTCTATATGCTAATGGTAAGTCACCCTCTTGAGGGAACAGAAGAAGCCAAGATAAAGTGTATGGATCCGGCAGCAATGTTAAAATTGTATGGTACTAATCCAATTTTCATTTTTGATCCCGATAACAGCACAAATCGTCCTAAGCCCGGATACCATGATAACGCCATTATTTATTGGGATATGTATCCCCAATACATAAAGGATCTGTTTATCCAGTCATTTACTGTCGGACTTAACACTCCCGCAAAGCGTGTTACAGAAAATCAATGGTTGGATGCTTTGTCAAAACTTATGAGCGGCATAGTAAAATGCCAGAATTGCGGCGCAGAGGTATTCTATGATGACGCAAAAGGTAAAACGGGACATGTTTGCTGGAACTGTAAGAAGAATGTTGCAATAGGTTCACAGATCATTATTGGTAAAGGAAATAAACAGTTCAGAATACCAATTACATCAGAAACAAAGCTATACGCTCATCATATTCATGATAACTATGACATGACAACATTAATAGGTGAGGTCGTTGCAAATCCTAAGGATCCAACAAAATGGGGCGTAAGGAATAAAACATCTGATAACTGGACTTATATCAAAGCTGACGGTACACAGATTATCGTTGCCAGCGAAAAGGCTGCTGCCATAGCCAAAAATGTAAAAATTGATTTTGGTACGGTAGAAGGAGAATTTGAGTAATTGTATAACAAAGAAAATCGATTGATGAATTAATTTACAGGAGGAAAAAATATGTCGGATATAATTGCAAGACCAGGTGGAGCATTGGCAAGCAGGCCTTTACATTTCTTTTGGGTAGTTGACTGCTCAGGTTCAATGTGGGGCGAAAAAATTGGTGTAGTAAACAACGCTATCCAAAGCGTTTTACCCGATATGATAGACGAAGCTGCAAACAATCCTAATGCGCAGCTTATGATAAGAACATTAAAGTTCTCAACCGGGGCATCTTGGGTTACGGAAAATCCCGTCAAAGTTGAAGAGTATGTATGGGAAGACCTTGATGCAGGAGGAGTTACCGACTTAGGAAAGGCGTTTGACCTGCTTGCCGCCCAGCTTGATATTAAGCAGATGGGTGACAGAGCACTTCCACCCGTAATTGTTCTTTTATCGGATGGTCAACCAACAGATGATTATAAAAAATCTCTTGAAAAGCTTCAGAAACTTCCTTGGGTTAGAAAAGCTGTTAAAATAGCTATATCTATCGGTCAGGATGCAGATGATGACGTTCTTATTGAATTTACCGGAAACACAGAGCTTGTTCTTCAAGCAAATAATTCAAAAATGCTTGCAAAAATGATTAAATGGGCATCTACAGCGGTTTCTGCCGTATCCTCCGGAGTTTCAAACACAAGTGAATCTGATAGTAATAATACACCGGATAATTCTATTCCAAGCGGCGGCAATGGTCCTCTTATTCTTGATATGGATAACATCCCGGAACCTGGCGATATTGATAGCGGAGATGTTTGGTGATAGGCGGAGGATAAAATATGACACCAATTATTATTGGGAACGCCGTTAGAGGTGCCTCTCATATAAAGCACAACATTGAGCGTCAGGATAGTTTTCTGATTATCGATGGTGTCCATAAACATGGTAGGACTAATCAATTCTACAGCCAGCTGTCTGATGATGTAAAAATTATTGCCGTTGCTGATGGTCATGGCAGTTCATCTTGTCCGTACAGTAAAACCGGATCTCAGACCGCAGTAAATGTTTTCTGTGATACTATGGCTGAATTTGCTGCCAAATATCGTGATAACATGCAAGATTTGTTTATTACATTGAATCGTGAAGGCGAAACAGCTAGATTATCCAGGAATATTGTTGGTGAGTGGGAAAAAAGAATACTGAGATTTCATGGTATGGAAAAGCGTTTTGTTCCATTAAACGCTGACAACAGTATTGATGCAGATGCTATATGGAAACAATATGGCACAACTCTATTAGGTATGATGATCACTAATGATTTTATCTTTGTACTACAACTTGGTGATGGAGACATTACTTATGTTGATGAAAACAAAGTATCACAAGTAATTGATAGTGATAAAATTTTAGGCGTAGAAACTCATTCGATTTCAAAGCCAAGTTCATGGAGAAAAATACATACAAGAGTTATCAGCTTAGAAAATGTTAATGACAAACCTTTTATGTATATTCTCTCAACTGACGGGTGGCAAAACAGCCACGCTTCGGAAGCAGATTTCCATAAAACTTGTAAGGATTATTTCAACATGATTCAGCAGTATGGAACAGAAAAAATTGACCAAAACATTCCGGTATGGCTTTCAGAAACCAGTGAGCAGGGATGCGGTGATGATATAACTGTTATATGCGCATATTTTAGCTGCAAATAAAATAAAAATTAACGGAAACTGTTTTACACCTGCTAAAAAGCACCAAAGCAGATTTGGCTTTGGTGCTTTCATGATATAATGCGATAGGAACTTTAAAATTACTAACAACGCTTTATTCTTTCTATAAAATAAAGCATTGTTTTTAGGTAGCTCCGATGGAGTGAGGCACTAAAAGGATATACCATATTCTTTTAGTGTGCCAAAATATTGTAAACCATTAGAGGATATAGTAAAATATAGTACATTACATATATTCGGCTGCACTTTCCATAAACCGCTGTGGCAAAAAAGGAGTTTAATGTATGAAGTGCTTAAAATGTGAGAGCGAATGGGTAACAAAAAATATAGCAATAAACAAGTGTCCATTCTGTGGAGCGGAGCTTTACAGTGAAAACGAGGAAGAGAGCATTGGAATATTTGATAATTCTGCCGATGCATTGATTTATATATACCAAAAGCATGGTGCAAATATACTTCTTGGCAAAAAACTGAGTGCATATCTTTCTGATTATGCTCCCAATCTGCCAAGTGGTGTTAAATGGGTCGTAAAATCAGTTTATGATCTGGGGGCAGCGGATCTTTTAAGGAATGCTATCAGCGGTTCGGAAAATGACAAACTCGAAACTATAAAAAAAGCCATTTCCCACCTTACAGATAACTTCATTAACTCTACTATGGCAGAAAGTATAATAAATGAGTTTGCTACAGCACTCGGATGGAATATTGAAGATAAATTAACTGATTTTGAAAAAATCAGGAAATTAGCTGAAAAAGGAAATGCAGAATCACAGTTCACCCTCGGAAAATATTATTATACAGGAACAAATGTGGAGCAGAATTACGAAGAAGCGGTGAAATGGTTCCGTCTTTCAGCAGAACAAAATGATTTGAAAGCATTGTGTATTCTGGGGAAATGTTACTTCGATGGCACAGGTGTTGATCAAAATTATGAAAAAGCTCTAAAATGGTTTCACATTGCGGCTGAACAGGATATGGCTGAAGCTGAATATAATATTGGTGCATGTTATTATCAAGGAAATGGTGTAGAACAAGATTACGAGGAAGCCGCCAAGTGGTTTAATATTGCGGCTAAAAACGGCTACATAAAATCAGAATATGCTCTTGGCACTTGTTATTATTATGGTAGAGGGGTAAATCAGGATTATAATGAAGCTATTAAGTGGATTAACCTGGCTGCCGAACACGGGTTTCCAGAAGCTGAATACAGGCTTGCTTTATGTTATCATTTGGGAAAAGGTGTCCCAAAAAATCTGGATGAAGCATTAAACTGGTTCCATCTTGCATCTGAACATGGAAATTCAACTGCTGCCTTTATGCTTGGGTTGATGTTTTTTAATGGCAAAGATGTAGAGCAGGATTATTATGAGGCAGTGAAATGGTTTCGACTTGCGTCTGATCTTGGAAACTATGAAGCAGTTTATCAACTAGCTAAGTGCTATAATAGCGGAACTGGGGTAGAAAAAGATGAGGCAGAATCAATAAAACTGTTTCAACTTGCAGCCGAACATGGTGTTTCAGAAGCAGAAATTACAGTTGGTTTGTATTATTACGGTGAGGAAAATTTCAAAGAGGCAATTAATTGGTTTTGTCGTGCATCTCAGCATGGAAACCATAAAGCAGATTTTATTATTGGATCTTGTTTTTATTTCGGAATTGGCATTGATGTAGATTATCAGGAGGCATTAAAATGGCTTTGCTTGGCATCTGAGCATGGTAATCATATGGCGGATGTTATTATTGGAAATTGTTATTATTATGGATATGGTGTTGAACAAGACTACGAAAAAGCTGTAAACTGGTATCGTTTAGGAGCGGAATATGGTAATGCTGATGCTGAATACAAATTAGGAAGTTGTTATTATAATGGAGATGGCATCGAAGAAAGCGAACTTGAAGCAATAAAGTTATATAAAAAGGCTTCTGAACACGGCAATATCAACGCAGAAAATGCACTTGGGGTGCATTACTATAATAATCATAACTATGAAGAAGCATTTAAATGGCTTACCCTTAGTGCCAAGCACGGAAACCATAGCGCAGACGAAATAATTGGTGATTGTTATTTGGGAGGAAAAGGAGTTGAACAAAATTCAGAAGAAGCTGTAAAATGGTACCGATTAAGTGCAGAGAATGGTAGTATAAATGCTGATTTCAAGCTTGGAATGTGTTATTTTATCGGCAATGGTGTTAAAGAGAATAATACAGAAGCATTTAATCATTTTAAAGCAGCAACAGAATATTGTAACATTGATGCACAGTACATGTTGGGCATTTGTTATTACAATGGTTATGGAACTGAACAAAACTATGCAAAAGCAGTAGAGTGTTTTAATATAGCCGCTGAACATTATCGAGAAGATGCTCAATATATGCTCGGAAAATGCTATTTTTATGGATTCGGAGTAGAACAAGATTACGTTGAAGCTGTTAATTGGTATAATCTTGCAGCTGAAGATGACCATGCTGAAGCAAAATTAATGCTAGGAAAATGTTATTTGAACGGATTGGGCGTGCAACAAGATTACGATGAAGCTATTGATTGGTTTTATAAAGCAGCAACAGACGGAAATAAACATGCGGAATTCGAGCTTGGAAAATGTTATTATTATGGTTATGGCGATAATCAGGATTACGAAGAAGCTGTTGATTATTTTCAGGATGCTATTAAGCATGACATTCCTGAAGCACATTATATGTTAGGCTTATGCTATTATAATGGATATGGAATTGATTGGGATGAAGAAGAAGCTGTAAAATGTTTCAGAACAGCTGCAGCACAAGGCGTTTCAGATGCTGAATATATGTTAGGTGAATGCTATTACAACGGAGATGGGGTAGACTGCGATTTTTTAGAAGCTATCAAGTGGTATAATCTTGCTGCTGAACACGATAATGCAAATGCAGTATTCAAATTGGCAGAATGCTATTATAATGGCTGTGGAGTAGATCAAGATTTTTATAAGGCAATGAAACTATATCACTCTGTTGCAGCTAAAGGAAATTCAGATGCAGAATGTATGCTTGGAGAGTGCTTTTATTATGGCTTCGTTGTGGACCAAGACTATGAAATGGCCTTAAAATGGTTACGTCCTGCTGCTGAACACGGTAATGCTCAAGCCCAGTATTTGCTTGGAGAATGCTATGAAAACGGATATGGTCTGAAACATGATTACGAAGAAGCGATAAAATGGTACCGTATTGCGGCTAAACAGGAAAATGCCAAGGCATCATTTAGGCTTGGTATATGTTACTATTATGGATATGGAGTAAATAAAGATATTTCAAAAGCCATAGATTGGTTGAATTCTGCAATAGAGTACAGCAATTATTACGGAATACCATATGATATCGATGAAGAAACTGAAATATGGCATACTCTTGCTTCAGATTTTGGGAACAAAAATGCAGAATATCTTTTTGGTGAATGTTATTATAATGGATATGGAACAGAACAAAACTTCGTAGAAGCAGTAAAGTGGTTTAAAAAATCATCTAATTCATGGAATCTTAACTACGATGTATTATTTTTGAGATTAAAAGGGTATTATTACAGTGAAAAAGTAAAAAAGAATTATAAGGTAGTAGCGCAGCGGTTATGCCTCATTGCCGAACACGGCAATGTACAAGCTCATTATTTACTTGGTGAATGTTATTATTATGGGCATGGTGTAAAAAGAAATGATGAAGAAGCAGTCAAGCATTACCGTATTGCAGCAGAACAAGGTTATGTTGATGCTGAATTTATGCTCGGAGAATGTTATTATAACGGCTACGGTGTGAAAATTGACAACAATGAAGCTGAAAAATGGTATCGATTTGCTGCTGAACATGGCAACGCTGAAGCTGAATGTATGCTTGGTGAGTGTTATTATGATGGATATGGTTTAGGAAATAATGATGCTGCTGTAAAGTGGTGTCAATTGGCTGCTGAACATGGTAATTCTGACGCTGAATATTTTATTGGTGAATGTTATCATTGTGGATTTGGCGTAGAAAAGAATAATGACGAAGCAGTAAAATGGTATCGTCTTGCGACAGAACACCAAAATGATTATGACAGGAATGCACTTTTGCAATTAAGTAAACAAGAAAATGAATAGAAGTATTGGGTATGAATTTTAAACCGTGTAAATGAATTTCCCACAACAATTTTGACAATACTATATTTGCAGCCAAACAAGGCAACGCTGAGGAGCGACCTGACGCAGGCTGTAAAGATATACGGTGAAGAGCAGCGCATTGTCGCTGCTTTTCTTTTCACCAGTATCTTTCAAGCGGATAAACCTCGGGAGTTTGAGGGCAGAGCCCTCAACAGCCGTCAGGCTGCAAATCTGTCCTCGAAGAAAATTGCGAACTGCGAGTACGCAAGTCCCCAGTCTCTTACGGGCATAGTCCACTTCTTTGAAATTTCCACAATGCTCATATAGATGACCTTGCGAATGGAGTCATCAGTCGGGAAAATCGACTTGGATTTTGTGAATTTTCTGACCATTCTATGATAGCCTTCAACAGCGTTTGTAGTATATATTATCTTCCGAATTTCTTCCGGATATTCAAAAAATGTTGTCAGTTCAGCCCAGTTTTTATCCCAGGATTTTAAGATGTTAGGATACTTTTTATCCCACTTTTCACGAAACTCTTCCTTTGCATATTCAGCGTCATCGAGATTTACCGCACCATATATCTTCTTGAGATCGGCACATACTGCTTTTCTGTCCTTGTAAGGCACAAACTTACAGCTGTTTCTGATCTGATGAACGATACAAAGCTGATTTTTCGTCTTTGGAAATACGGCATTTATTGCTTCGCAAAGTCCCGTCAGATTATCATGACATGCGATGAAAATGTCCGTAACACCGCGGTTTTTCAGGTCTGAGCATATACTTGCATAAAAACTTGCAGACTCGTTTTCGGATATCCATGTGCCCAGAATTTCTTTCTGTCCTTCCATGTTGATCCCGAGAACAGAGTACACACATTTGCTGATGATTTTATTGTCTTTTCTTGAGTTGAAAACAATTCCGTCAAAGAAAATTACGGGATAAATTTTGTCGAGAGGACGGTTCTGCCATTCGTTTACCTCGGGAAGAATTTTGTCGGTTATACGGGAAATGAGTCCCTGGGATATTTCTGAACCGTAGATTTCCTTGAGTGTATCTTCAATGTCTCGCTGAGACATTCCCTTGGCATACATAGCCATAATTTTCTGTTCAATTTCGTCAGTGCGAGTCTGTCTTTTTTCAATGACTTTGGGTTCAAATTCTCCGTTTCGGTCACGAGGAACTGCTATCTCACACTCGCCGTAATCGCTGCAAATTGTTTTCTTGCCATAGCCGTTCCGGCTGTTTCCGGAGTTGTTGCCAAGAGCAGAATTTTTCTCATAGCCGAGATGCTCGTCCATCTCAGCTTCAAGCATCTGCTCGATCGTTCCGGCGAATAATCGCTTCAGTTTTGCCTGAATATCTCCTGTACTTTCGCAATCTGCCATAAGAAGCTGTACAAGCTCCATTTCCTTTTCGCTTAAACCGTGATTTCTGTTTTTCATACCTTTTTACCTCCAAATTTCTTTGTGGTTATTATTGGCATTTACACAGTTGGATATTCAGCCTCGAAGTATTTTTTCACCCAATTGTCTTGAAAACCCCGTGAAATTATTTGCGTGAGCAACTGACAAAAAGTAACCATCACTCAACCAAATAGTAGATAAACCAAAAGCGACCAATCTTTTTACGGTTGGTTGCTTTTGGTTATTTATACAGTAAAAATGTTGCATAATCGTTAAGATTTTGCTTGATTTTTTGACTATAATATGATACAATAAAAAAGAATACAACTTCTCATAATAAAAATTCCAGGAAGCAAACCGGTCATACGAACACAATTCGTATGACCGGCATATTTCACCTGTAAATCACCCTCTCCAACGCATCCCGTGGAATCCTCCAGCTCCTCCCGATCTTGACCCCGGGCAGTTTTCCCGAACGGAGCAGGTTGTAAACGGTAGTAAGCGCAAGACCAAGCTCATAAGCAACATCGTAAGGTGTTAAATAATCATTGTAATCAGTAAGCATAAAAATGCCTCCTTTTGTTTTTTACTCTCTTGTTGCAATTTATCGCAATCTGTCGCAAATAGTGACAAAGCTGCACATTTCAAGTATATATAATATTAATGTAAGAGCATGAAATAAACGTTTAGAACCCCATGTTTTCCGGCGTTTGCCGGAGTACATGGGGCTTTTTTCATGCTTTGCAATCAAGTTTGGATTTATGCCAAAACTAAGTTATACGGCATAAAAACATGATTTTCATTAAATGCGAAAGGAGTTGAAAGTTATGAACAAAATCATCGGAGTTACCGTCATTGCCATAGTTACAGCGGTCGTAAGAGCTTTGATCGAGGATTAAAACGTCAATGAAAATGCGATACTTTGCGAAAGGTGGCGATAATTTATGTCAAGCGTTACAGAAGATCTGGTCCTTAAGATCATTGCAGTAGTTGCAGGTGCAGCTGCTTTGGCTATTTGCAGTACCCTTGAAGAAAAATCACAGGAAGAGGTGCTGAAATTATGTCATTTCAAGGACGGCGATACCTGACAAAAGGAGTTCAAACGACAATCCCCTTAGAACTCCAGCTATTTATGTGGAAACTGATTGACAATTTACCCGAGCCGAAGGACTATCTGCAAGTCTTTCGGCTCTCTGTTTCCGATAATGGAAACCAGCGAATAGTTCACGAGCAGGAACAACCTGAATATCATCAAGAGTATGACATAAAATTTGAAAACCCTGTCACCGCCAAAGTCTATGTAATAGACGATGGCGACCATTGCACAATGCTTTTAGCGGAAGAATATTAACCCAAAAGGACAAGTCGTTTTTCGGCTTGTCCTCTTTTACTTTATTGGAGGAAAAGAAAATGAGTGAAACCTTTGTATGCTCCCATTGCGGAGATACCTGCGACATTGAAGATATGACCCATTTTGACGGTCTGGATCTTTGTCCCGAATGTATTGATGAACTTACAGTTGTCTGCGAACGCTGCGGAAGACGTATCTGGGCAGAAGACGCTGCAGACAGCGAAATAGTTCTCTGTGAACGCTGTTATGATGACTACTACACCACCTGTGAAGCCTGCGGCTGTACAATTGATTATGATGACGCATACTACTTTGACGATGACAACGAATACCCCTACTGTGAACGCTGCTATCATCGCAGAAGTTCAAGCGAATATATCCACGACTACAACTACAAGCCTGACCCTGTGTTCTTCGGCAAAGGAACACGTTTCTTCGGCGTTGAACTTGAAATCGATGCAGGAGGTCATATTGATTCCAATGCAGAGAAACTTGCTAATATCGCAAACACAGAAGAACGCCGTATTTACATAAAGCATGACGGCAGTTTAAACGATGGTATGGAAATTGTTACTCACCCTATGACCCTTGATTATCATCTGAATACAATGCCCTGGCAGGATATTTTAAGTGAAGCAATCTCACTTGGTTACCGCTCACATAAAACCACTACCTGCGGACTTCACGTTCATATCAACCGTTCTGCATTTGGAGAAACACATGAGGAAC
>JBJEQN010000060.1:0-2430 GCA_051881775.1 Oscillospiraceae bacterium
CTGCTGTGGGGAAGCGCATTTCCTATGGTCAAAACGGGATTTGCGCAGCTGAACATTTCCTCTGAGGACGCTGCGGCGGAAATATTGTATGCAGGTCTGAGATTCACTCTTGCAGGAGTGATCGCCATAGCCATAACGGCTGTTATGAACAAGAAATTTCTGTACCCATCTAAAAAGGCTCTGCCCAAGGTCTGCACACTGAGCCTTTTTCAGACGGTTTTGCAGTATTTTTTCTTTTATATAGGTCTTGCCAACACTTCGGGAGTAAAGGCTTCGGTCATCGAGGCTTCCAACGTTTTTGTGGCGCTGATAGTTTCCTGTCTTGTGTTCAGGCTTGAAAAATTCACCCTGCAAAAGCTGCTTGGCTGTATCGTAGGCTTTGCAGGAGTTGTTATCATCAACCTTGGCGGCGGCGGATTTGATATGAATCTTTCCTTAAAGGGCGAGGGCTTCATTCTTATTTCAACGGCGGCGTACGCTTTTTCATCGGTGCTTATGAAGCGCTGGTCAAACGAGGAAAACCCAATGATGATGAGCGGCTGGCAGTTCCTTTTCGGCGGAATAGTTATGACTATCGGCGGTTTTGCGGCAGGAGGCAGGATAAGCGGCTTTGACGGGAAAGCCTTACTGCTGCTGTTATACCTTGCGGCACTGTCGGCGGTGGCGTATTCTTTATGGGCTTCCCTGCTGAAATATCACCCTGTTTCCAAAATTGCCGTTTACGGGTTTATGAATCCCGTGTTCGGAGTGATCTTATCCGCTGTCATACTTGGCGAATCGGAACAGGCATTTGGACTAAGAAGCTTTATTGCACTTATTCTTGTCTGCACAGGCATTTTTATAGTAAATTTAAAGCATAATAAACATCAAAATTTATAATACACGGCACTTTTTGTGCAAGTTGCTAAAGTTTTGAGAAAAATATGTGAAAGGACTTGATTTTTCAGACGATAATGGTAAAATAGTATTAGCACTCAGGAAGAATGAGTGCTAACAAAGTAAACCTTAAAGTGCTAATTTTGTTTTTACTATAAGGAAGGAGTTTTTTATTATGACTATCAAACCACTTGCAGACAGAGTTGTTATTAAAATGATCGAGGCAGAAGAGACCACAAAGAGCGGCATCATTCTTGCAGGCTCCGCTAAGGAAAAGCCCCAGATCGCAGAGATCATCGAAGTAGGTCCCGGCGGAATGGTTGACGGCAACGAAGTGAAGATGATCGTTAAGAAGGGTCAGAAGGTCCTCGTTTCCAAATACGGCGGCACAGAGGTCAAGGTTGACGGTGAGGAATACACTATCCTCCGTCAGGGCGACATTCTCGCTGTTGTTGAATAAAAATAAATCCACGCTGCATCATACTATAATATAAGGAGATTTGATTATTATGGCTAAGAATATAATTTACGGCGAAGAAGCAAGAAAGGCTCTTCAGGCAGGTATTGACAAGCTGGCAAACACCGTTAAGATCACACTCGGTCCTAAGGGCAGAAACGTTGTTCTTGACAAGAAATTCGGCGCTCCCCTTATCACAAACGACGGCGTTACAATTGCAAAGGAAATTGAGCTTGAGGATTCCTTTGAGAATATGGGCGCACAGCTTGTAAAGGAAGTTGCTACAAAGACAAACGATGCTGCAGGCGACGGTACAACTACCGCTACACTTCTTGCTCAGGCTCTTATCAGAGAGGGTATGAAGAACATTGCCGCAGGTGCTAACCCCATGATCGTTAAAAAGGGCATGGCAAAGGCTGTTGACGCTGCTGTTGACGCTATCAAGGCTAACTCCGTTGAGGTTTCCGGCTCCGAGGACATCGCAAGCGTTGCTGCAAACTCCGCTGCCGATGAAAACGTTGGCAAGCTCATTGCAGAGGCTATGGAAAAGGTTACAGCTGACGGCGTTATCACCATTGAAGAATCCAAGACTGCAGAGACCTACTCCGAGGTCGTTGAAGGTATGCAGTTCGACAGAGGCTACATTACTCCTTACATGGTTACAGATACAGACAAGATGGAAGCTGTTATCGACGACGCTTACATTCTTATCACAGACAAGAAGATCTCCTCTATCCAGGAACTTCTTCCCCTTCTTGAACAGATCGTAAAGTCCGGCAAGAAGCTTGTCATCATTGCTGAGGACATCGAAGGCGAGGCTCTCTCCACACTTATCGTTAACAAGCTGAGAGGTACATTCACCTGCGTTGCTGTCAAGGCTCCCGGCTTCGGCGACAGACGCAAGGAAATGCTTCAGGATATTGCAATTCTCACAGGCGGTCAGGTAATTTCTTCCGAAATTGGTCTTGAACTTTCCGAAACTACCATTGAACAGCTCGGCCGTGCAAAGCAGGTAAAGGTAACAAAGGAAAATACCATTATCGTTGACGGTGCAGGCAAGAAGAGCGACATCAAGGACAGAATAAATCAGATCAAGA
>JBJEQN010000061.1:0-2419 GCA_051881775.1 Oscillospiraceae bacterium
TCGTTGTAGCCGAAGGACTCGGAAGCAGCAGCCTTCATAGCAGCGTTGATGCCTTCCTTGGTTACGTCAGCACCCTTAACAACAGCTGTAAGGATAGTTGTGGAGCCTGTTGTTACAGGAACACGCTGTGCGGAACCGATGAGCTTGCCGTTGAGCTCGGGGATAACAAGACCGATAGCCTTTGCAGCACCTGTGGAGTTAGGAACGATGTTTGCAGCGCCTGCTCTTGCTCTTCTGAGGTCGCCCTTTCTGTGAGGACCGTCGAGGATCATCTGGTCGCCTGTGTAAGCGTGGATAGTGCTCATGATACCGCTCTGGATAGGAGCGTAATCGTTAAGAGCCTTAGCCATAGGAGCGAGGCAGTTTGTTGTGCAGGAAGCTGCGGAGATGATCTGGTCATCAGCTGTAAGGGTCTTTTCATTTACGGAGTAAACGATGGTCTTGAGGTCATTGCCTGCAGGAGCGGAGATAACAACCTTCTTAGCACCTGCGTCAATGTGAGCCTGAGACTTTTCCTTGGAGCAGTAGAAGCCTGTGCACTCGAGAACAACGTCAACGCCGATCTCACCCCAGGGAAGCTCGTTAGCCTTAGCCATAGCGTAGATCTTAAGTGTCTTGCCGTCAACTGTGATAGTACCTGCTTCATCATCTGCTGTTACGGTGTGAGTGTTTTCACCGATCTTGCCGCAGTAGCCGCCCTGAGCGGTATCATACTTGAGAAGCTGAGCGAGCATGGAAGGCTTTGTGAGGTCGTTGATAGCCACTACATCGTAGCCCTCTGCGCCGAACATCTGTCTGAATGCGAGACGGCCGATACGTCCGAAACCATTGATTGCAACTTTAACTGACATAATAAATTTTCCTCCTAAAAAGAAATTTTAAAATCTTGGCGGCGGTTTTGCGTTTCCGCTGCCGCATATTATTATTTTACTCTATTTTTTTGATTTTGGCAATACCTTTTGATAAAAAAATAACATTTATTGCAGAAGATTTTTCATTTGCCCCATCATTATGCCCGTTAAAATGACAGAAATGTGATAAAAAACGAAAAAATAATGATATTTTTTAAAATGTGTGGCAAAATTACAAAAAGTATGGTATAATGTTCTCCGGCAAAAAATATACGGGGGAGATTTTGTGGATAACAGCTTGTTTTCAATGCTGTGCGGCATTTACGGACGCTCGGAGCTGCCGTCAGCCGTTGCACAGGGAGAAAAAATATACAAAAACGAGGGCTTTGAAAAGCTGCTTTCGTCCTTCGGAGAAGAGGACAGACGGCGCTTTACCGAAGTCTTAACATCGTCGGAGGGTGCAGGCTGCGGCTTTTTCGGCGGCAGGGCATATTCCTTCAACGTTATAAAGGAGCAGGGGCTTTCCGTTATAGAAGTCACAGGCAGCGATACTATTGAAAAGACCTTGCAGATACCTGCGGTTCGTGAGTATCTTGAATATTTCTTTTCAAAGCTGCGCAGCTCCGTTACCGAGGTATCTGCGGCGGCAGACGGGATATACGGTGCTCTTTCCGCAGGAGGGGCAAGTCCCGGACGTGATGTTACCGACAGGCTCAACGCCATAGACGGCAGGCTTGCGGACATTATATCCTCTGTTATTGATCCGGAGCAGCTTTTGTATCTTACGGGAGAAACCGCCGAAGATCACACCGTCAGCCTAAAAGATGAGCTTACGGCTGCTGCGGAGGACTTAAAAAGCCTGTTTAACGGACAAGCTGCGGTAAATACCGACCTTGAAGCGGGTATCTATGCAAGGCTCAACCGAAAGGCGTTCAGAACTATTATTGCCGATGCTGTTGCGGAGTGCCGCAGAGGGAATGTTCAGCTAAAGTGTATCAATATTGCTTTGCACAGGCTTGAAGACGGAAGTGCGGAGGCGGCGCTGACTGCGGAGTATGCTTCGGGTGCTCCCTGCGGCACAAACAGCGGCAGCTTCGGAGAGGACGTTTTCTTCGATTATGTCACGGGAGCATTCTGCAAGCGTTACGGCGGCAGCTTTACACGCAGCGAGCTTCCCTGCGGAAAAAGATTCGTTCTTACATTTCCTGCAATAAACCTTCCCCATGCTGCGTTTTCCTCAAACACACGCTTCAAGGGAGCTTCGGGACGTTTTGACCCGATATGTCTGCGGCTCAGGGATATTTCGGGGGAAGTACGTTACCGTTCCTACCTCGATTGTAATAAAAATTAACCGAATTGTAATTTGAATTGACGGCATATATGTGTTATCATTGAATTATGGAATTTATGAAAATAAGGAGATAAAAAAATGAAAAAATACAATTTAAAAAGGATCGCTGCCGCTGTTATGGCAGTATGCGCTGCTGCGGCAATGCTTACAGCCTGCGGTAAAAATAACGACGGCGATAAAAACAAGACGGAAACATCTTCGGAAACAACTGTACCTG
>JBJEQN010000062.1:0-13000 GCA_051881775.1 Oscillospiraceae bacterium
CTAATAACAAAAACGGCAGACAGCTTCAAATTACCGAAGCTGTCTGCCGTATGTGTTATAAAAATGTGCAATATACTATTACTTTATTTTAAACGAAGCTACAAGCTCTCTGAGCATAGAAGCCTGACTTGAAAGTTCTTCTGCGGATGCGGCGCTTTCTTCGGCAGTTGCGGAGTTGTTCTGTACAACGCCGGAGATCTGCTCCACTCCCGTTGTTACCTGTTCTATCATATCCGCCTGCTGTTCGCTTGCGTCCGCTACGCTGATAACGATGTTTTCCACCTTAGCGGCGTATTCGCCCACCTTGTTCATGGATTCTGCGGTAGCGGCGGTTATTTCCGTTCCGTTTCTTACGGCTTCAACGGTCTGTTCGATAAGCTTTGTGGTATTGCTTGCGGCTTCGGCAGACTTGGAGGCAAGATTTCTTACCTCATCGGCAACTACTGCAAAGCCCTTTCCTGCTTCACCTGCTCTTGCAGCTTCAACTGCGGCGTTAAGGGCAAGGATATTGGTCTGGAAAGCAATGTCTTCAATGGTCTTTATGATGTTTCCTATCTGATTGGAGGTGTCGTTGATGTTGTTCATCGCATCGGTAAGACGGTTCATCTCTTCGTTTGCCTCGTTGACCTTGCCCGAGGTCTCGTTGACAAGCTGTCTTGCCTCTGTGCAGTTCTGAGAGGTTGTGTTTACATGACCGGATATTTCGTGTATGGTCGCTGCAAGCTCTTCAATGGAGGAAGCCTGTTCGGTAGCGCCCTGTGAAAGAGCCTGTGCGCCTGCGGATACCTGTTCGGAGCCTGCGGACACCTGATCTGCGGCTATGCCGATCTGACCCATAGTATCGCTGAGCTTTTCATCAATACTCTTTACATATTCTGCCAGCTTGCCGAAATCGCCCACATAGAAGCGCTCGTCATCGGAAATATCCACAGCAAGGTTTCCTTCCGCCATCTGTCCGAGAGCGCCGCCCATGCTGCCAATTATATTGTTAAGGCTGGAAACAACGCTGTCCGTTGCCTCTGCAAGCACTCCTGTTTCGTCCTTTGAATGTATAGCAGGAACGGGAGAAGAAAGGTCGCCCTCTGCAAGGAGCTTTATTCTTTCGGTGCACTTTGAAACAGGACCGCCGATCCTTCTGCCGAGACGGATAGAAAGTATTACTGCGATAATTGCCGATATAACGTTGACGACCAGCGTAATGATTATAGCATTATATGTTGACGAGAGGAAATCTCCTGCAGGAGCATAAACGGCAAGAGACCAGCCGTTTGTATCTCTTAAAGGCAAATAGCCGGAGAAGCAGGTGGTTCCGCCAAAGGAGTATTCCAGCGTTCCGCTTTCCCCTGTTATCATTTTCTCACCGAGAGAAGCCATACCTGCGTATGCCTTGTCCTTTTCGGCAAGGGCAATGAAGTTTACGCCTGCCTTAACGCTGTCCGAATCAATGGAAGCAATAAGTGTTCCGTTCTTGTCAAGGACAAACGCAACGCCGTTCTTGCCTATCCTTGTGGTACGCATGATCTCGTTGAGGAATTCTTCATCGGGAACAACGTAAACGCAGCCGATAGCTTCGGAATTTGCGATGCCGTCCTTCCACAGAGGAGCGGCAATTATTATAGTCAGCTTGCCCGTTACCTTTGAAACAAGGGGTTCGGAGACCATAGCCTCGCCCTTCATCGCAGACTGATAATAGGCTCTGTCGCTGTAGTTATTGCCATCGATGCCGTTTCCGGACGCATCTATGTAATTGCAGCGCTGAAGTCCGTACTGAGCGGTCTTAGCGTCAAGGATAGCCTGTTTTTCTTCCTTTGAGGAAGAGGGGTCGCACAGCACCTCGGAAGTACCAAGATCCTTGGCTATATTATGGTAAGCCTCGATCTCCCACCGCACTCTTTCGGACATAACCTCGGCAATTTCCAATATGCTCGTTCTTGTAAGATCCACGGCGCAGTTATAAACTATCGAACACGCCACTCCGCCCATTACAAACAGAGCCAGACATACTAAAAGAACTGTGTTCAGCGTTATTTTTTTACTGATAGATTTCATTGTCATATCCTCCTGAAAAAAGAATAAGCTGTATTTGTCTTTTCATTATATACCAAAAGTGTACAGAAATCAAGCATTGTAACTCATATTTACATATATTCGGCACATAACACAAAATTTTTGCTATAACTTGTACAAAATAAATGTCGACTTATATTCGAAATCCGTTACATTGTACAAATTGACATTTTCTGCACAAAAAGCAAAAAGCGGACACCGAGCAAATGTCCGCCTTCTACCAAAAACATTTTAAAAGAGAATAGCAAAATATTTGTTAATTGAAACAGGAGATGTTGAATTAACTCTGTTAATATTATACACTAAACGCCCTTTCTGCACAATAGGATTTTTGTATATATTTTATTGTAAAAATTTTATCTCATCAAAAAAGCAGACCTTGAAGCGTCGCTGGGCATACGGAAGTCTCCTCTGGGAGAAAGGGTAACGCTGCCTACCTTGGGAGCGTCGGGCAGGCAGGAGCGCTTGAACTGCTGGGAGAAGAAGCGGCGCATAAAGGTATCCAGCCACTTTTTAATAGTACCCTCGTCATAGCTGCCCTTGAAGGCGGAAACGGCAAGGCGGAGTATCTTCTCAGGCGGAAAAGCGCATCTTACGAAGTAGTAAAGGAAGAAATCGTGAAGCTCGTAGGGACCCACAATGTCCTCCGTTTTCTGTGAGATCTCGCCCTCTGACGGTGGGAGCAGCTCGGGGGAAACGGGGGTGTTAAGCACATCGTCAAGGACTGCGGCAAGCTCCTTGTCAGCCGCCGAATCACGTTCATATGCGGTAAGGTGCCGCACAAGGGTCTTGGGAACGGAGGCGTTGACCCCGTACATTGACATATGGTCGCCGTTGTAGGTCGCCCAGCCTAAGGCAAGCTCGGAAAGGTCGCCTGTGCCGATAACAATGCCGTTTTCCTTGTTGGCAATGTCCATAAGCACCTGTGTACGCTCTCTTGCCTGACCGTTTTCGTAGGTAACGTCGTGAACGTCCTCACTTTGTCCTATGTCGGCAAAATGCTGCTTTACCGAAGCGGCGATGTTCACCTCACGAAGCTGCACGCCGTAAGCCTCGGCAAGTTTGCAGGCATTGCTTTTGGTGCGTTTCGTTGTTCCGAAGCAGGGCATGGTAACTGCGATTATACCCTTCCTGTCAAGTCCCAGCATATCAAAGGCGTGAACGGTGACGATAAGGGCAAGTGTGCTGTCCAGACCGCCCGAAAGACCAAGCACCGCCGTTTTGCAGCCGATATGCTTCAGACGGGTAAGAAGTCCCGTTGCCTGCATTGTAAGTATTTCCTCGCACCTTGCGGCAAGGTCGGTCTTGTCCGAGGGAACAAAGGGCATAGGCTCGTATTTTCTTGTAATCTCAAGGTCTTTTTCTTTAAGCTCAAATTTTATGCGCTTAAACTCCTGCTCCGAAGAAGCCGGAAAGGTGTTCATTCTGCGGCGCTCGCCGTCTATGCGCTGAACGTCTATCTCGGAGAAGGTCATACCCGTTGTAAATTTTTTGCTTTCGGCAATAAGAGTGCCGTTGTCGCAAATGAGGTTGTGACCGGAGAAAACCATATCCTGCGTTGATTCTCCAAGACCTGCGTCGGCGTAGATATAGCCGCAGATTAGCCTTGCGGACTGTGATCTAACAAGCTGGCGGCGGTATTCGCCCTTGCCTATCACCTCGTCAGAGGCGGAAAGGTTGCATATGACCGTTGCCCCTGCAGCAGCAAGCTCTCCCGACGGCGGACTTGCCACCCATAAGTCCTCGCAGACCTCAATTCCCACAGTAAGACCGGGGATATTGCTTTCAAACAGCACCTTGCCAAGCTCGGTGCCGCCGAAGCGGTCAAGGTGAGCCTGCACGCCCTTGCCGGAAGCAAAGTGACGCACTTCGTAAAATTCGCTGTAATTAGGTATATTCATTTTCGGCACAAGACCGAGAACTCGTCCGTCCTTCAAGGCTGCGCCACAGTTGTACAGCTTTCCGCCATAGCTTACGGGCAGACCAACGATAAGCAGCATATCATATTTTTTTGTTTCCTCTGCAATTTTCATAAGAGCCTGTTCGGCGCTGTCAAGGAGAGCCTTATGGAGAAACAGGTCTCCGCAGGTATAACCCGTAATGCACAGCTCGGGGAAAACTGCAACGGAGACCTCCGCAGCGGCAGCCTCACCGGCAAGCTTAATTATTCTTTCGGCATTGTAAGCGCAGTCGGCGACCTTTATTTCGGGGGTCAGAGCGGCTGCACGGATAAAACCGTCCTTCATTTTTTTCATTCCTTTCGGCAATATCGTATAGCTGTTACTTATTATAACCTATTTTCACCGAAAAATAAAGAAAAATTTTATTAAATTAGGGATAAGATGCGCTTCGCTAAATGAATAATGAATAGTGAATAACGAAAAATGAATAATTAAGGTATCGCCTGCGGCGATGTATTTAAGGCAACACCGTACAAAGATCACCTTTCGGCTTTGTGCGGTATTGCCCTAAAAATTCGTGAGCGCAGCGAACACCTTAATTATTCACTATTCATTATTCATTATTCATTTTGCAAGGAAGTCCGTCCCTGCTAAATTACTGCAGCAGATACAGTTCATTCGGAATAAAAACCTACTTATTTTTATTAATAACTGCCCCGTAAATAAGGTCCACCGTTCCGTCAATGCCGAAGGTCTCGCTGTTTACGGTAATGTCGTAGTTAACGTGGGAAGACCACTTGCGGTCGGTATAAAAATCATAGTAAAGGCGGCGCTGCTTGTCGTGGCGCTTTATTTTTGCCGCAGCTTCGGCTTCCGTCAGACCGTCACGTTCCATGGTGCGCTTTATCCTTGCCTCCATAGGTGCGTAAATGAACACGTTGGTAAGGTCAACATCACGATTTCTTAAAATATAGTCGGAGCAGCGGCCTACGATAACGGCGTTTTCCGTATCCGCAATATTTTTGATTATTTCGCTCTGAATATTGAACAAAGCGTCGTTGGTGCAGAGATTAACGCCGAAATTTGCCTGTCCCGACTGGCTCATAGCTGCGTAAAGCCACGGATTTGCAGCCTTTTCGTCCGCCTCGCAGAGAACGCTGTGGCTCATTCCGCTTTTTTCCGCCGCAAGCTCGATAAGTTTTCTGTCGTAATAAGCGTAGCCCAGCTTTTCGGCAAGCTTTTCACCGACGATATGACCGCCGCTTCCGAACTGTCTTCCTATTGTTATAACCTTATAGCTCATACAAAAGCCTCCCTCAGCCGGTTCCCGTTTTTAACGGTTTCCGTTGTTTATATAAAAATTATAGCACACTTGCACATAAAATGCAATCAAAAACAATATTTTTTCATACAAATTTACATAATGATTTTTGTTGATAACTTAAAAAGTTTGAAGCTTTTTCGTAATGTGAAATGTGGAAAGTTGAAAGTGGAATTAATGTGTCGGCTTCGCCGATGATTTTAAAATCCGTGAGCGCAGCGAACACCATAATTCCTCATTCCACTTTTCACTTTCCACATTGAACAAAACTTCACTCTCCACTCTCCACACTCCAAACTTTTTTCGTCATTTTGTATATTGCCTGAACGGGCGTAAGATGATATAATGAAATTTGTGTTTGAAATTTGATGAAAAAACAGGGAGTTTGTTGAATTATGAAAACTACGGAAAGCAAAACGGGGCTTGGCTTCGTTCAGGGAATAAAGGACGGCATACCCATAGGTCTTGGGTATCTTTCGGTGTCCTTCAGCTTCGGCATTGCTGCGGTGTCACAGGGCTTGTCGGCACTTTATGCCACCCTTATCTCAATGACAAATCTTACCTCCGCAGGACAGGTGGCAGGACTTGGCATAATTGCCGCAGGAGGTACGCTTCTTGAAATGGCGCTTGCGCAGCTTATCATAAATATGCGTTATGCGCTGATGAGCATTTCCCTTTCACAAAAGCTGGACAGCAGCTTTACCACGGGGCACCGTCTGGCGGTATCCTTTGGCATAACGGACGAGATATTTGCGGTGGCTTCGGGCAAAAAGGGCGACATAAGCAGAAGCTATATGTACGGGCTTATAGCCGTGCCATTTGTGTGCTGGAGCCTTGGAACGCTGCTCGGTGCGGCTGCCGGCGAGATACTGCCTGCAAGACTAAAGGCGGCGCTTGGTATTGCCATATACGGAATGTTCATCGCCATATTTATTCCGCCTGCAAGGAAGTCCGCAGGAGTGCTGACGGTGGTGCTTTTTTCTGCGGCAATGAGCTGCTGTTTTAAGTACATACCTGCGCTGTCGGGGGTATCCGTGGGATTTGTTATAATCATATGCGCACTTGCGGCGTCGGTTCTTGGAGCGCTTGTTTTCCCCGTTAAGGACGGCGGCGAAAAGGAGGATGCGGAATGAGCGGAATTGCTATACCTGTTTACATCGGGGTAATGGCGCTTGTTACATACGCTGTAAGAATGGTGCCTTTCGTTGTATTCAGAAAGAAGCTGAAATCGAAATTTCTGAAAGATTTTCTTTATTATGTGCCATATGCGGTGCTTGGAGCCATGACTATACCTGCCATATTCTATTCAACGGGCAATATAGTCTCTGCGGCGGCAGGCTGTATCGTTGCAATGCTGCTTGCGTTCAGGAACAAGTCGCTGCTTACGGTCGCTGCGGCAGCCTGCGGAGCGGCGTTTGTTACCGACCTTATAATGTCTTATTTAATATAATATAACTTGACCCGTCTGCAAAGCCTGTTCAACCGCTTTGCAGACGGGTCTCATACTAAGTTCATATCAACCTATAGACAAATCCGAAAGCTATAACCCAGCCACTCGGCGTCAAGCTCCCTTGCAAGGCACCAAGCATTGCGGCGGTCGCTTTCCTTGATTGGCTGTGTCCTATCTTCCGTCTTTGTCTATAGAACGATATGAACTTAGTATTAATTATGATCTTTCATCTTCCAAGGTACATTCCAGCTCTTCCTCACGTTCCCTCAGCTTCTTTGAAGAACGGAACATACATATCAGGATAATAAAAAACGCTGCCGCAAACACATATCCCCACATTACCGCAAAATTCGCTTTGCCGTAATAAATAAAGTCTATAGACGAAAGCACGGCTAAAACTGCCGCAGCTATTGCCGAGATCTTCTTCACCTTTTTCTGACCGTCCAGTTTATAGCGCACCTGCTCAAGCTGCTTGTCCGCTGTGATAGATGGATTTATAACACCGATAAAGGCAAACTCTATCTGTGGGTCTATTACAGTTCTCTCGTCTATGGATAAAAGGTCACCCATTTCGTCCACATAGCGTTTATAGCCCTCAATATCATCGCCGTACTCCTGCTTTCTTTTTTCAAGCAGTATGGTCTTGTACATCATGCGCCGCATCTTATAGTCGTACATTTGGCGCTCCCATATCCTTCCGGGAACCAGAAAAGCAAAATAAAGAAGCAGCAGCCCTGCCCTGACAAATTCACTGGGTATCAGCCGCTTCATCAGGGGCAATATATAAGGAAACAAAAAGAACGCCAAGCACCCGATAAGACATGCTCTGTAAAGCGCTTTATACAGCCTGAATCTGCTGCGGCTTTTCAAATACAGCAGCTCTATCTCATCGGCACTGCACATAACATTATCCTTGCTGCATATCTGAGCAGCGGCAGCCTCTCCTTTTACATGCATACTTACGCTTGCACGGTGCGGCACCGTCGACTTGCCGGTAACGGAAGTGTAAAAAAGCTCTTTCCAGCCCACTTTGCATTGCCCCTTTTCTGTTATTTTTTATATTATACAACATTTTCCGCAAAAGTGGAATGCATTTCTGCATAAAATCAAGCCGCCCCATAACAGCTATTGAAAAAGCGGAAAAAATATGTTATACTATATAAAAAGTAATTACGAATGGAGGAATATTATGACAGACAACGAAAAAAATCTCTCCGCAGAAGATATGCCCTGGCTGATATTTTCCCTCTGCGGACGTACATATGCTGTAAAAAGCGAAAGTGTTACGGGAATAATGACCATTCCCGACAGGATAACTCCCGTTCCCTCCGCCCCCGATATATACAGGGGCATAACAGACATAAGAGGCAGCGTTCACCCCGTTCTCGATATGCGCAAGCTGTTTGGTTTTCCCTCTCTTGACGATGAATGCAGGGAGTTTACCGCAATGCTTGACCAAAGAGAAAAGGATCACATCGAATGGGCAAACGAGCTTAAACGCTGTGTTGAAGCGGACGTAGACTTTACCCTTACCACCGACCCACACGCCTGCAAATTCGGCAGATGGTACGATGAATTCAAGTCCAATCCCCACAATGCCGATTATTCTCTCCATAAGATAGAAATACCCCACAACGAGCTGCACAAGACCGCCGCTCTTATTGCAGAGGAACGGAAAAAGCCCGATTTCCCCGAAAGAATGCACAACATAACAGAGCTTCTTAACCTTGTTACGGACGAGTACGTTCCCGAAATAACCGATATTATGGACGAAGCCAAGCGCCGTTACAAGAGCTTTTACCGTGAAACTATGGTGACCTTCAGCAAGGAGGGAAGCCGTCTTGCAATGATAGTTGACAAGGTGCTTGCGGTGGATAAAATAGAACAGGTCTCCGGCAGGGCGAATATGAGCAGGATACTGAATTCAAGGTTTTTCACCGGCGTTGCGAGAAGCAGAAGAATAGATGATGAAATTCTTGTTATAGACGAGAATAAAATTATACAGCAGGCGGAAAAGGACGTTCCCGAAACAGACGAAGACTGATTTCTTACCAATACCGAGGAGGTAATTTTTATGAAGCTGCTTGCCGAAGTAAAAAAAATAGGTCTGAAAAAGATACTTTGGCTGACTATTGCCGGTATAATAAACGCAATAGGCGTTACTATGTTTCTTGCGCCTGTTAACCTTTACGACAGCGGCATTTCAGGCACTTCCATTCTTCTTTCAAGCCTTACTCCCGAATTCTTTTCCCTTTCGTTTTTCCTTGTGCTGCTTAACGTTCCGCTTTTCCTTTACGGAGCAAAAAAACAGGGCGCAGCATTTACAATATCTGCTATATACGCCGTGCTGGTGTACTCTCTTGCAGCGTGGCTCATAACGGACATTCTGCCTGTGGACGTAAGCATAGTTTCTCCGCTGGCAGGCTCCGACCTGTTGCTGTGTTCCCTGTTCGGCGGACTTATTTCCGGCACGGGAAGCGGTCTTGCCATACGTTCCGGAGGAGCAATGGACGGAATCGAAGTTATGGCGGTGATATTTGCAAAGAAAATAGGCATTTCCGTAGGCACTTTCGTTATGATATACAACGTTGCACTGTATGTGATATGCGGAATAGTGCTGAAAAGCTGGATACTTCCTCTTTATTCCATAGTTGCCTACGCCGCTGCGCTGAAAACGGTAGACTACATAGTTGAAGGTATCGACCGCTCCAAATCCGCAATGGTCATTACCGGCTGCCCCGATGAGGTGGGAGCGGCGCTTTCGGAGGAATTCGGCTGCGGAATAACGGTCATCGAAGCCAAGGGTTACTATTCCCAGTCCCCCAAAACGGTGCTTTATATCGTTGTAAACCGTTTCCAGATAACAAAAATGCGCACTATAGTACAGAATCTTGACCCCGAAGCCTACGTTACCATTTCCGAAGTGGCGGACGTATTCAGGTTCAACACGGCTAAGCCGGAATGACCCTCAGAAGTCTTTTTATAAAAAAGTGTTGAAATCCGTCCGAAGTTGTGTTATAATACTTATTAAGTACAGTATTGCCCAAATGGGCGGCATTTTCAAAGGAGTTATCTGATGGCGGAATTATTATACAATGAACAGGGACGTCTGCTTTTTACCGAGGAAATGAAAGAGGAATACACCATCCTCGTTCCTCAGATGCTCCCTATACACTTTTCCCTTATAGTTAAAATATTCAACAATCACGGATATAAAATGAAGCTGCTCACCTCTACGGGCAGAAAGGTAGTGGACGAGGGTCTCCGAAATGTTCACAACGACACCTGCTACCCTGCCCTGCTTGTTATCGGTCAGATGATGGACGCTCTCAAATCGGGGGAGTATGACATCAACAAGACCGCTCTTATGATAACCCAGACAGGCGGCGGCTGCCGTGCTTCAAACTATATCAATCTTCTCAGAAAAGCCCTTAAAAACAACAATATGGCGCAGGTTCCCGTTATTTCCCTTAATATAGCGAACCTTGAAAAGAACCCCGGCTTCAAGCTGACCCTTCCCCTGCTCCAGGAGCTTGTTATCGGCATTTGCTACGGCGACATTCTTATGTGGGCAGGCAATCAGGTGCGCCCCTATGAAAACAACCTCGGCGACACCGACAGGCTTATCGAAAAATGGCAGGACAGGCTCATTTCCGAAGGTTTCAGCATCGCCAAGTTCAAAAATACCGCTATGGCAATCGTTAAGGACTTTGAAAAGATACCCTACACCCCTCAGGATAAGCCAAGGGTCGGCATCGTAGGCGAAATTTACATAAAATACGCTCCTCTCGGCAACAACTGCCTTGAAGAATTTTTGCACGGTGAGGGCGTTGAGACCGTTGTTCCCGGTCTGCTGGACTTCATTATCTTTATGTGCGACCACCACGTTGTTGACACTCAGATATACCACGTTGCATACAAGAAATTCATCGGTTCGGGTGCTCTTGAGATATTCCTCAAGAAAATGCAGAACATTATCATAGAAGCCTTTGAAAGCTCACGGTTCCGTGCGCCCTCTCACTTTGAGGAAACAAAGGAAAACGCCAAGGCTTATGTTTCGCCCGCAAATAAAATGGGCGAGGGCTGGCTGCTGACGGCGGAAATGATAGAGCTTATCGGCAGCGGAGTGAAAAATATCATCTGCGCACAGCCCTTCGGCTGCCTGCCTAACCATATCGTCGGCAAGGGTATGATAAGAAAGATACGCACCGTTTATGAGGATGCAAATATCGTTGCTATCGACTACGACCCAGGCGCTACAAGGGTAAATCAGGAAAACAGAATAAAGCTTATGCTTTCTACCGCAAGAGCGGATATGACAAACAAGACCTCGAAATAAAAAAGGAGACTGATCATTATGGCATTATATGGTATCAACGCTTATATGTCCAATTCTTATTATTCTTCTTTACTTTCTTCCGGCTCCAAAAAGTACGGAAACACAAATGCAAACTCCACCTCCGAGCTTTACTCCCTTATGAAAAGGGCGGATATGGTACGCTCAAAAAGCTATCAGAAATCTATGGTGGAGGAGTACAAAAAAGTATTCTCCGGCAATGATACGGGTACTGTGGAAAGCGAAAACAACCTTTCCGCAGCGGCTAAAAAGCTCAGCGGCTCCGCTTCGGCACTTGCAGTTTCGGGAAGAACAGAGCTGAACAACAGGGACGCCCTTGCAGAAAAGGTACAGACCTTTGCCGATGATTACAATGCAACGGTAGACGCTCTCCAGAAGTCGGGCAGCGTTGACGCTCTTAAAAACGGCGTTTATATGACAAACACAGCAAAGGCGTATTCCGGCGCTTTGGGAAGAATAGGCATAAAGGTAGGCTCGGACAACAAGCTGACCCTTGACAAGGAGGCTTTCAAGTCCGCCGACGCAAATGCCGTTAAGTCCATTTTAAGCGGCAGCTACTCCTTCACAGGCAAGACCGCCGACAAGGCTTCGGGAATAAGCAGAGCCGCAGGTCTTAAGGCTCAGGTGGTAAGCTACACCGAAAACGGTACTCTCGATTATTCAACAATGCTTTCTTTAAGCTCAATGTTCAGCGAAAGAATATAAAAATTATATATTAACAGGCTGTTGCACAATAATAGTTTTATAACCCAAACGGGCGGCTGGTAGCCGTCCCTACAAGTTCAAACCGTTAAAATACACGGCTTTGCGTAGGGGCGGATATTATCCGCCCGCAGTTTATAAAAATTATTTAATGTGCAGCAGCCCGTTGCTGTTTTAAGGTTTTTATGGCGTATGCCGTTTCTGCGCATATAATAAGCAATAGGGTCATTTCCCGTTGAAAGGAAAAATTTATGGCTATACAGATATTCGGAAAAGCAAAATGCTTCGACACAAAAAAAGCCGAGCGCTGGTTCAAGGAACGGGGCGTTAAGGTACAGTACATCGACCTTCTCTCAAAAGGCATGAGCAAGGGCGAGTTTGACAGCGTTGTAAAGGCATTAGGCAGTATTGACAGCCTGATCGACAACTCTTCAAAGGACTACTGCAATATAAAATATCTTCTTGACGACGCAAAGTATGACAAGCTGTGCGAACAGCCGAAGCTGTACAAAACTCCCGTTGTCCGCTGCGGAAAGGCTGCGGCGGTGGGATATTGCCCCGAAATGTGGGAAAAATTTATTGAAGCTGAGAAAAAGTAACCTTTTGGAGGAAATTATGACTGCACTTGTTACGGGCGCAAGCTCGGGTATAGGAAAAGATATTGCAAGAGAGCTTGCAAAACGTGGGATAAGACTTGTTATCTCGGGAAGAAACGAAGCCGCTCTTGAAGAACTCAGGCAGGAAATAGGCGAAAACCGTGTGAAGATAATCACCGCCGACCTTTCGGACGAAAAGGAATGCTTCCGCCTTTATGAAGAAGCAAAAAAATACAGCCCCGATATTCTTGTGAACAACGCAGGCTTCGGACTTTTCGGCAAGTTTACCGACACCGACCTTGACACCGAGCTTAAAATGATAGACGTTAACATAAAAGCCGTTCATATCCTTGCAAAGCTGTTCCTAAAGGACTTCCGTGAGAAAAACAGCGGCTATATCCTTAACGTTGCTTCCGCCGCAGGCTTTATGCCGGGACCATATATGGCAACCTACTATTCTACAAAAAACTACATCGTAAGGCTGACGGAAGCCATAGACAGGGAACTGAAAAACGAGGGCAGCGCAGTTTCGGTAAGCGCATTCTGCCCCGGTCCCGTCGACACTAATTTCAACAGCGTTGCAGGAGTAAAATTCAATCTGAAAGG
>JBJEQN010000063.1:0-37430 GCA_051881775.1 Oscillospiraceae bacterium
ACGGTGGTGTGAGAGGTCGGCTGCTCAATTAATGGGCAGCCTCCTACTCGATTCAAGTCATAATACTTTCCAAATTAAACTATAGTTATTTTATAAAAAACAAGTTATTTTATAAAAAACAAGTTATAGTATTGACAAGAAAATATTTCTATGTTATAATGCAAATACGATTTTTGGGAAAGGAGGCTTCACAATGAGATCTATAAAGAATAATGCGGTAAAAAATTTATACGGAAAAAGAGAAGCCTGTCCTTTCGGAGTAATGCTGCGCTGACTTTGTGCGCTTGTAATACTGTCGATATGCCGTCGGAGCTTTTCCGGCGGCTTTTTTGTGTTTAATACTAATTTTAAATCAACCTATAGACAAGGGAGGCAGCTATAACCCAGCCACTCGGCGTCAAGCTCCCTTGCAAGGCACCAAGCATTGCTGCGGTCGCTCTCCAAGGTAAACGTAGTTACCTTATTGGCTGTGTTCTATCTGCCGCCTTTGTCTATAGAACGATTTAAAATTAGTATAAGGAGGAATTTGATGAAAACGTATCTTTATATCGCAAAGCTGCGTATGCAGACTATGCTTGCCTACCGTATGGAGGTGCTGACCTACACCATAATGCAGGCGCTTATAATGCTTTCGGTAGGCTTTTTCTGGAAGGCTGCATACGGAGGAACGGAAGTTGCTCACGGCGTTTCGGGCAATTCCATGATAACTTATACCGTCATATCTGCGATAATGGGTTCAATGTACTACATGGGCGTTGAGGACAGGATATCCGACGCAGTAAAAACGGGCAGCATTGCAACTGACATGATAAAGCCCGTAAACCTGTTTGGTATGTATTTTGCGGAGGATATGGGCAATCTTGTGATATGCTTTTTCCGCAGCACACTGCCTATTTTTATTGTTGCGCTGATAATATTCGGTCTGCCCGTGCCTGCTTCGGCGCAGCATTTCCTGTTGTTTATCCCAAGCTTTGCTTTAGGCTACGGCATAAACTGGACCTTTTCCGCACTGTTTGCTATGATAGCCTTTACAGCCATTGACCTCGGTCCTGCTTTCTCGGTAAAGTACCATTTTGTCAATATGCTTTCGGGTGCAATGATACCGATCTGGTTCTTTCCTGCGTGGCTGCGGACGGCGGTGAACTACCTGCCCTTTGTGTATATGTTCCAGACTCCGCTTGGCATTTACATAGGCAAATACAACATAAATGAGAGCATACAGGCTTTAGGCATACAGGCGATATGGCTTGCGGTATTGACAGTCATAGTTATTATTGCCCAAAAGCGCATTGAAAAGCGTGTGCTCGTACAAGGAGGCTGATAAAATGAAAAAATTGCGGCATTATCTGTCGGTTGCGCTTCTTTCGGCAAGGCTGTCTGTGCAGTCCTGCTTTGAATATCCTGCGGCGTTCATCGGCTGGCTAATATCAAACCCGATACAGTTTCTTGTAGCCTTTGCAACGATACGCTTTGTTGTAATGGAGTTCAACGACCTTGCCGGCTGGGACTACAAGCAGCTTGCGTTTCTCTACGGCGTATCCATTTTGAGCCACGGCCTGTCGGTCATATTCTTCTCCAAAACATGGTGGATGGGTTATCAGATAATTCACGGTGAGCTTGACAGGCTCCGTCTGCGGCCTATGAATACTCTGTTCCAGTTTCTTCTTGGCGAGCTTAATATTTTCGGCATAACCGACCTCATCCCCGGTATCATTCTTTTCATATACGGCTGTATTGCGGTGGATTTCCGCTGGACGTTGTACAATACCTTATGTATGATATGCACCGTTATCGGTGCGACCTTACTCCGAGGCGGAATATACCTTATCCTCGGTTCGCTTACGTTCTGGAGCAAAAGCCCCATGCACATCTCAGGCTTTATGCAGGAGATCTTCAACCGCACGAATATGTATCCGCTCACAATGTACCCGAGAGTTGTGCAGATAATATTTACATTTGTACTGCCTGTCAGCTGGGTATGCTTTTACCCTGCTACGGAGTTCCTCGGCAAGGATTCAATGATAACTTTGCCTTACGGTATGTCATTTATTACACTGGCGATAGGTATCCTGCTTTTTGCAATATCCTGCCGTGTATTTCGTGCAGGCTTCACCCAGTATGAGAGCGCAGGCTCGTAATTTCAACACAGATAGGAGGACATAATATGCCTGTTATAGAAGTAAATCATCTTGTAAAACAGTTTAAGACTGTAAAAAAAGAAAAGGGACTTAAAGGTGCTGTTAAGGGACTTTTCAAGGCGGAGAAAAAGATCGTCACCGCCGTAAACGACATAAGCTTTTCCATTGAAAAGGGCGAGATCGTAGGCTACATAGGACCAAACGGCGCAGGCAAAAGCACTACCGTTAAAATGATGTCGGGCATACTTTCACCCACATCGGGCGAGATACTTATCAACGGAATTTCTCCCGAAAAGGACAGAAAATCCGTTGTAAAGCAGCTTGGCGTTGTGTTCGGTCAGCGTACCCAGCTTTACTGGGATCTGCGTCTGGGGGAAAGCTTTGAGCTGCTCCGCCGAATATACAACGTGGACGACGACACCTTCAACCGCAATATGAAAATGATGGACGATATACTGAACATCAGCAGCATTATCGACACACCCGTCCGTCAGCTTTCTCTTGGTCAGCGCATGAGGGGAGACCTTGCAGCTGCAATGCTTCATTCTCCCGATGTGCTTTTCCTTGACGAACCGACCATCGGTCTTGATGTTGACGCCAAGCACGCTATACGCCGCTTTATCAAGGAGATAAATGCTGAACGTCAGACCACGGTTATCCTCACCACCCACGACCTCGGCGATATACAGGAGCTTTGCAAGCGTATCATCATTATAAACAACGGCGTTATCGTGGAGGACGGTTCTCTTGACGATATTGCAGACCGTATTGCGCCTTATCGTCAGCTTATTGTTGAATTTTACAGCGAGCGTGAGATACCCCACCCAAAGGCGGAGATAATCAAATCCGAGGGCGCACAAACGGTATATCGCTTCCGCAAGGACGAAATAACTGCTGCCGAGCTTATGAGCGATATAGGCAAGCAGGCGAAAATAAAGGATATCCGCCTTGAAGAAGCAAATATTGACGATATTATACGAATTGCCTATAATACTTAATACAAATAACCAATAAAACTGTAGACAAAAAATCTTCGCATAATCCATATATGCAAGATTATGCTCAATTTTTTGTACAGTTTTTAATTGGTTATTAGTATAAAAAAAGCTGATCATTGATGCGGTAAAGCAAAATGAATGCCTCGCTTTGCCGCAGCAATGATCAGCGATTTGTTTTATGCTAATGACATAATAGTTCAATGAGATCAATAAACTCTTTTGCCTATCATCTGCGAAATAATAGCATTATTCTGTACCGCAGCTTGCTTTTCATTGCCATTTCACGGAGCAAATGATAGGTTCGTTCTGCATCATCAACTTGATATTCCGATATTTCTATATTGGAATAGAGCATTTTTTCGTGGTTTGAAATAAAGCCGAGATGTTCTTTGAGATCATATATCTCCGAATTGCTCACCCTGTTTTTGTATTCGTTCAGCGTTTCGCCCGTTTCCATGCGAAATCCGAGATAATTGAGAAATTTCAGATTTTCCTTTGTCAGATACCTGAACTTATCGTCATATCCCATGCGGCGGTATCTTTTTTGGAAAACTATTCCGTTTACAGCATAAAAAAGTATCAAGAACCCTGCAGCTGACAAAATCGGTATTATCAGAAATCTTACATCAATATGTGCAGACTTCTTTTCCTCATCATTTTGCTCAATGATACCTGCAATTTCATCGTCGATATCCGAAGGAACGATATTGCTTTCGGGAATATCCGTATGTTCCTTTTTACCGCCGATCACCTTCCAGCCGTTATAAATGGAGTAACCCGGAGTCGGCTCAAATGTTACCCAGCCCACATTATCGAAATACACCTCCGGCCATGCGTGTGCATTGCTCTGCTTTATAACAGCATCTTCGGCAAAATCCTTATGAACATAATAGCCTTGTACATATCTGCACGGCATACCGAGTTCACGAGCCATAAGCACAAATGCCGTTGCATAATGCATACAATATCCCTTTTGTGATGTCAGCAGAAAATAGTCTAAAAAGCTTTTTCCGTCAGTAACGTCGGAGGGGAGTTCTCCTGCATTGGTCGTGTATTCCATTTTATTCAGATATGATTCAAGATTTTTCATTGTTTCGTAACTGCTGTTTGAGCCTGCTTTTATCTCGTCAAGGATCTTGCTGACTTCATCGGATACACCGTCAGTCTGACAGTAGTTACGGTAAATACTGCTGCGGTATTCCTGATAATCTTCAAATGAGTATCCGTCCGTGTTTGCAATATTTTCTATTTCGGCATTTTTCTCCCATTCAGAGCTTTCAATAGGCTGTGCCGAATCGAGCAGGTCGAAAAGCTCGCCGCAGTTATAATTGAACATATAGCATGAAACGGAGTATTGATCGCCGTAATTCATCCTTTTTTCGGTCAGGATACTGTTGTTCTTTTCTCTGTACTCGGGGGAGTTCTGCTCCGAGATACTGACCTGCATTTTTGACGGAGCAAAGATGTATTTAGTGTTATACATCAGATTTTCATAACATATCTTCGTCTTGCAGATATAATCATAAGGATGTTCGGAGTCATATTTTCTTACTGCGCAAGTTGTTTCCAATGTGTCCATCATTCTGCTGCGGCTTTCCGTTTTTGTATCAAATATCCATCTGTCTCCTGCAAATTCTCCGCTGACGCAGCCTATTAAACGAAGATTTTTGATGCTGTTGCTGTTTACCGAGACCCTGAGAACCTCCTCATCGCTGCTTTTTAATCCTGCAAGAAATACGCCGTTATCCGAAAATCCGATATTACCGTATTCTTCCGAGGGATGAGCGATCATACCTGACAGTCTGTTCAGATAAGCGGCAGCGGTGTTATATATTGTTTTTACCGCTTTCCAGTCATAAGGCTCATTAGGCGCAGGCAGTGCAAAAATACATATGCACAATATAAGCAGTATCGGTGACAGCCTTGTGATATGCTCTTTTAAGTCAGAATAGCCGCTTTTATTCCATCTGCGCTGTATTTCTTCCGCAATATGTATAAGGAGCAGAAAGCATATCAAAGCAGGCGCAGCTTTTTCCATTTCCCATTTAAACACCATTGCAACAATACAGTAAACTATCAAGGATAACGATATGAGCCTTCTTGACCAAACAGATCTTTCCATGATCATTCCTGCTGCAACGGAGACTCCGGATATTATCATTATCCAACCGAGCCAGCCGTATTCGGTCATAAAAAGCTGACGGCGTGTTTCTCCTGCAGCGATTGTAAGTACGGCGAGAAATACCGTAACAATGCCAATGCTGCGGATTCTGTTCTTTTTTTGGATATGCTTTAGCAGGATCATCCACGCAGAAAAAATCAGACCTGTGATATAACCGATAATGCTTTCTTCGGGCATACCGAAATATCTTCCGAAAAACATCACCGTCAGCGCAGACAGCGGCAGTATATTTATAATGTCATACAAAGCGTTCATTATCCCATTTCCTCCGTAAGCTCAGTATAAGGCGAAACGATTATCAGCTCCGACCTTGTATGACGGGAAAAATCGGGTGTATTTTTTTCGTCATCGGTAATGAAACACACTATTGTATTAAGATCGTTTTTCTCAAAAACGCTGAGTAACTCCTCTGTTTCGTTATCCCAAGAAGAAAGAATGAGGAAAACCATTGAGCTTTCAAAGATCTCTTCATACCGAGCGAACGCACCGCATAATAACTGATGTGTATTTCTCTGATCGAATGGAACGGCAGACAATGCATCGTAAAATTCTTCAAATTCCAATACATTTCCAACGGAAAGACGGATGATCTCCTGCTGATAGTGATATGTTGCTGCGCTGATGTTGTTACGGCTGAAATAGTACGAAACGGCAAGACCGGTTTCAAGTATCTTGTTTTCTGCAGGAATAAATACAGAAGGGTCGCAGCTGTTTCGGAACGTATCCAGAACTATCGCTATTTTCTGATGCTCTGTGCCGATACGTTCACGAGTCATAAGTGTTCCCGTTCTTGCAGATTGAGTCCAGTTTATAAGCCGCTGATCGTCACCCTGGACATATTCACGGCTTAGTATATCAAGCTCGGAGCGGTTGTGTTCGGAATTCCTGACCGCATCGGCAAGCCTGATCTCTCCGAGGGTATCTATTTTTATCAGCTGCGGCCTGACAACAGCGTGGATACATTCCTTGTTTCGGTACTTTATCCTGAACAAACGGAAATAATCCTGTATCTCTATCTCTTTTATGCCGACTTCATATTCTCCTCTGTATTTGCAGATAAGATTTGTTTCCTTTTCTATTCTTGTGTCAGGCTGAAGTTCATATTCGGTGTCGCTGTCAAGCCCCGTAATAGTGGAAAACGACGAGAAAAAATCTACTCTTATTCCCGTAAAAAGCAGCGGATACTCATTCACAAGCGAAAAATGGTAACGGGCAGGCTCATTTACGGTAACATATCTTCTTTCGGTGTTCTGATAAATATGAAAAAGAATATAAACAGTCAGCAGATATATCAGCGAGAATATCGGTACAAGCGTTAGTGCAGCAAACAGACCATAGCTGACTGCACCTCCGCGAAAACTTATACCGATTATTGACAGCACCCACAAACAAAACCATATGATCCTGTTTCTTCTCATAAATAGTGTCCTTTCAATGAATGATCTTATCAAAGAGGGATCTTGGTGTGCTGAATAAGATAATTTATGATAGCTTTCTTATTTTCTTTTGCGATCCGTGCCTCAGATGTAAGTGTAAGACGGTGTCCGAGTACCCGGGGCGCAACAGCCTTTATGTCGTCAGGCTTCACAAAATCACGTCCGTCAAGAAATGCCTTTGCCTGTGACGCTTTTACAAGCGCAAGCACAGCTCTCGGGCTTGCACCAAGGACAAAACGCTTTTCATTTCTCGTCATATCCGCAATATTACGGGCATAGCGTATAACTTCGTCTTTTATCGTAACATCTGCGACCTTTTTTCTTATCTCAATAACGTCCTGTGCCGTAATAACGCTTCTGACCGTTTCGGCGGTCTTTCCTGAGAGCATATTTTGCGTCATGCGCAGTTCTTCCTTCTCATCGGGATAGCCGATAGTCAGCTTCATCATAAATCTGTCCAGCTGTGCCTCAGGCAGCTGATATGTACCCATAAATTCAACGGGATTCTGAGTTGCTATCACCATAAAAGGCTCAGGAAGCTTGTGTTTAACGCCGCTTACGGTAGTTTGTCCCTCTGCCATAGCTTCAAGAAGGCTCGATTGGGTCTTGGGCGATGTTCTGTTTATCTCATCGGCAAGGACTATCTGGTGCATTATCGCACCCTCACGATATTCAAACTCACCGGTTTTCATGTTGAAGACTTCCGACCCCATAACATCGGTCGGAAGCGTATCGGGAGTGAACTGTATCCTGCCAAAGTCACAATCCACCGACCGTGCAAGTGTTGATGCCAATGTAGTTTTGCCGACACCGGGCACACCTTCAAGAAGTATATGACCACCCGAAAAAAGGCATATCATTACATTTTCGATAATATCTTCCTGTCCGACAAAGTATTCACTTATATGTTTTTTCAATTTATTTACCGTAAGAATACATCTCCTTTTCAAGTAAATCATTTCTGCCGTTTTTCGTCATACTTTCAGTATCAGTTTTTCTCTAAAAACATTGTACCACATTATACCATAAAAAACAACTGATAGAGAAATGTATTTTCAAAAGCGTCTGCTGTTTTGTATCATTTCCGGCTCCCTTGTTATAAATTTGAAGAAATTTAAAGTGTGAAGAGTGGAGTGGTTAATTAGCTTAACTTCACTCTCCACACTTCACACTTAAATAACTAATGTACATTGCGTTTTTGCATATATGCTCAAGCCATACGGCACGGTTCATTTTAGCGGAAAACAAATATCAATTTCCATGTATCCGTCCTCTCTCACATTTCGGTATATATCGAATATAGGTCTTTCGTCAAGCTGATTTCCCGTCTTTGAAAGCCACCTGCAGAATACCTCCTGATATACCATAAACAAAAACTGCGGAAATCCCTTAAAGTGATATACCGCATATTTACCGCCGTCAAAAGTATGTGTCAAAAGACCGTTATCCTCTTTCAGAGCAGGGTGATCGGGAGAAATTGTCTGGCACAGCTCATACATACATCTGTTTTCATCTGTAATGGTGGGATCATCAATGGTGGATTCAATATAAAGCGTATCTTCCGAAGAAAGATGCTCATACTTTTTGATAAACCTGCACCATTCTTCCGGCAAATTATGATAATTGCCTTTCTTGCGCTCGTATATAACATAATAATCGGGAAGCTGCTCGACGGTTATCAGGTTTTCCGAGCTTTCCAGCTCGTCAATTGATATGCCATGTGAAAAAGAGCTTTGCTGAACTATTTCCTCGCTTTTCTTTCTGAAATCTGCCGGCGATACATTCAGATGCTTCTTGAAAGCTGTAGCAAAATTTGATGAAGAATATCCATAGTCAACGCCGATTTCCGTTATACTTTTATCCTTCTCGACTTTCAGCCGCCAAGCACTTCTTTCAAGACGAACACGCTTGATAAACTGATACAGCGCTTCATCGGTATTCTCTTTAAACATACGCATAAGATGATATTTTGAATAACAGCAATGCTTCGCCACATCATCAACGGTAATGTCTTCCTCTATGTGGTCAAAGATATAGCTTATTGCTTTGTTTATAACTGCACTTCTTATCACAGCACTGTCTTTTTCTTCCACTTGTGTATCACCTATTTTCGAGCATTTTCTTTTGGTTTGTTATAAGACACACCGAAACGATAGCCGTTAAAACTTCCGTGGTCGGAGCAGCCAGCCATACTCCCGTCATTCCCCAGATCGCAGGGAAAATGAATGTAAATGCAAGGAGAAGAACAATGCCTCTCAATGACGATATCAACGCAGAACTCTTGGCATCTCCGCAGCTTGTGAAGTACATTGAATTTATCACATCATATCCCATAAACAGAAATGTTACAGCGTAGATTCGAAATCCCGAGGACACCATATCCGCAACAATGTCGCTGCATCCGAACACACCTGCATAGCCTTTTCCAAAGATGAAAAAGAACACCGCAAATATCACACCTATAACGAACAATATTTTATTCGTTATGCTGCGCAGCTCCATTGCAGTTTTCTGTTCCTTTGCACCCCAGCAGATACTAATAAGTGATGTGATACCCTGACCGAAGCCTATCGCTATCATGCTGTATCCGTATACTGCAAACCCAAGTATCGTAAATGCGGCTACACCTTCTGTTCCCACATATTTCATCAGCACATAGTTAAACGCAAACATTGATACAGCGCTTGCCATTTCACCGATAAACTCCGATGAACCGTTGAAAAAAGTTTCCTTGTTCACCGCCTTGTCAAAGCTAAAGCGTCTGAACTTTATGCTTATTGACGGTTTGAAAAAGTAAACAAGCTGAACAATTACCGCAACTGCCTGAACAAAAAGCGAAGCTATTGCACTTCCTTGTACGCCCATTGATAATTTTCCAACTAAAATATAATCAAGGACAACATTCAGAATACAGCTTACGATGCTGACAAGCATACAAACCTGCGGTTTTCCGTCTGCACGGATAAACATTCCGAGTATAGTCCCGATAACCATAAGAGGGTAATTGAAAAGCATTATCCTGTAATATTCCGTGAAGTAAACGGACAGTTCTCCGTCTGCTCTTAATATTTTCAGGATAGGGGAGAACAGCAGTAACACCGCAAATGATGTTAATATGCAGATAACCGAGGCTGTAACGATAGTCTGCGAAAACACTTCGGAAGCCTTGTTTTTGTCCTTTGCTCCAAGCAGTCTGCCGCATATCACAGAACCGCCCACACCTACGCACAGTCCTACGCCGAGGTAAAAATACAGTATCGGCAATCCCAGATTAATTGCCGCAAGCGCATTTTCACCCACATAGTTCCCGGTGAAATAACCGTCGGTTATTGTAATCACCGTCTGCAAAAGCATCGCTATAATGCTCGGAACCGAAAACATAAGGATAGTTTTCAGCTTGTTTTCTTTGATCGCTGTTATTTCCATAATTACATCTCTCCTTTGTATGATTCTATTATAGAGATGTAATATTTTATTTTCTTCTGAATTCGTGCTATCTATAAGCACCTATGCAAACTATGGTGTGTCAAAATTGGATAAGCATTAAAATCCGCCATAATGTGATAACGTTTCGGCTGCAATTTCCGAGCCGGTATTCATTGCCTTTATTATATCCTTTTCAAGCATATATGAGCAGACAAAGCCTGCGTGATAACTGTCACCGCAGCCGGTAGTGTCAACAATATTTTCAGCCTTTACAGCCGATACCCGATATTTTTTCCCTTTGCAATAAGTAACGCTTCCTTGTTCTGCAAGGGACATATTAAATAATCCGTCAAAGCAGTTTGACATTTCTTCAAAGTGGGGAAGTAATTCTTCGGAACCGCTTATCATAAAAAAGTCTGCAAAAGGGGCAAACCGTTTCATATCATCGAAATCTCTGTACACATCAAAATCTACTGCAAGCCTGAAACCATACTTTTTCTTTAATTCAATGACCTGCGCAAAGCACGACGCCCAGAAATGAATAAAAACAACATCGGCAGCCGCTATTATATTTATTTCCGTATCATTCAGTGTTATATTGTCAAGTATCCTGCCGTCCCACGAATCTTCTTTGTAATACCTGTCACCGTCAGCGGTAAGATATGTCCTGTTGTTTGCAGTCGGATACCGTTCATCTATCCTGATATGCCTCTTGTCGATGTTAAGACCGTCAATTGACCTCATCACAGCTTCTGCGTATTTATCCCTGCCGACAATTCCAAGAAGCGTAACGTCTATGTCATTGAACTGTGATGCGTGAGCCGCAAAATTCAATGCTTCTCCACCCGGTCTGATAATATCTGTTCCGTCAAAAACATCCGCACATATGCAGGGCAATGCAACAAGTTTAATTTTTTTCATATTTGTATCTCCGTATAAAAAGTTTTGAAGGCTATCTGTCACCTTTGGCTATAGAACGATCAAGTATCAGCTTAAGATATGCCGGTCGGCTTTGTTCCAAAATATAATGAGTACATTATACCATATTGAACTAAAAAATACAACCAAAATCGGGATATAGCTTTATTCTTTTCCAATGAAATGGTGAGATCTTTGATATGCATAAAAAAAAACTCTTGACATATCATCACAATGATGATATAATAATCGACAGACAGTCGGTTTATTGAATTATTGCTGCCGCAAACTGATGTATAGGGAAGGGAATATCATAAAATGAGAGTTGTCAAGGAAGCTGAAGAACGCAGAAACGAGATACTTGACGCTGCTGAAAAGCTGTTCGGAGAAAAGGGCTTTGACGGAACGAGTACAAATGATATTTTAGATGAGGTCGGTATCGCAAGGGGAACGCTTTACTATCATTTTAAATCGAAAGAGGATATTCTTGATGCAATGATAGAAAGAATGACGGGAAGACTTATCCAAAAAGCAGCGGAGATCACAGCACAAAAGGAATTGCCAGTTATGCAGCGCTTGACAATGACAATGCTTTCGCTGAATGTAGATAACGACTTGGGGCAGGAGATCATGAAGCAGGTACATAAACCGCAGAATGCGCTTATGCACCAAAAAATGCAGGATCGTTTGCTTGCGTCGGTGAATCCTCTTATCACAGGTCTTCTCAAGGAAGGCATAGAGCAGGGGATATGTCAGACAGATTTCCCTTCGGAAGCAACCGAGATGATCTTGCTTTATTCCAATATTGCATTTGATGAACTTGCAAACCTCAGCGAAACCGAGTGTGTGAAAAAAATTGATGGATTTATCTATAATGTGGAACGCCTTTTGGGCATGGACAGAGGAAGTATGCGGCAGACTATTCTTCCGATTTTTTCAAAGTGAAATAATACTAATATCAAATCAACCTATAGACAAATCCTCGGCTATAATAATCCAATTCTGCGTCTGGCTCCCTTGAAAGGCATACAGCCTTACTGCGGTCGCCATCCTTGACTTGGATTATTCTATCTGTCGGCTTTGTCTATAGAACGATTTGATATTAGTATAAAAGTAAAGGAACTTTTTTGTTCCTTTATATTTTAATATATTACCGACAGACTGACGGTCTAAAGGAGAGGGTATTATGACAAAGAACAAAAGCAATTTTTCAAAATTTATGCTGCTGTGGATGGGAGAACTTATTTCTTCCATAGGCGGCGGTCTTACAAGCTTTGGTTTGGGAGTGTACGTTTTCGGCAAGACGGGAAGCGCCGCAAGTATGGCTCTGGTAACGCTGCTGGGATTTCTGCCAACGCTGCTGTTGAGCGTTCCTGCAGGCGTTCTTGCCGACAGACACGACAGGCGGCTGCTTATGATGATAGGCGACGGCTTCTCGGCGCTTGGCATACTTTACATACTTATCTGTATGATACGGGGCGAGGCGGCGCTGTGGCAGATATGCACGGGCGTGTTTATCAGCTCATCGTTTTCCGCTCTGCTTGAACCGTCATACAGAGCAACGGTGACCGATCTGCTCACAAAGGAACAATATTCAAAGGCAAGCGGAATGGTGAGCCTTGCGGGAAGTGCAAGGTATCTTGTTTCGCCCGTGCTGGCAGGTGCGCTGCTGACGGTAAGTGACATAAAACTGCTACTGATAATTGATATATGCACATTTTTCCCAACGGTAATAGCTGCTGCTTTTATAAAAAAAGAAATTGCCTCAAAGGCAGCTGAAAAAGATGTTTCCTTTGCAGAAAGTCTGAAAATCGGCGGAAAAGCCGTTGCAGGCAAAAGGGGAGTGCTTGTGCTGACCGTGGTATCATCGCTGATTACCTGCTTTATGGGCGTTTTTCAGATACTTGCACAGCCGCTTATTCTTGATTTTGCAGACAGTGCAACGCTTGGCACAGCGGAAACGGTATGCGCCTGCGGAATGCTTGTGTCGGGGCTTATTCTCGGTGCGGCAGGCATAAAGAAAGGCTATGTGAAGATACTTAGCGTTTCCCTGTTTGTTTCGGGCATAGGTATGGCAGGCTTCGGAATTTGGGAGAATATTTTTGTAATATGCATATTCGGTTTTATATTCTTTGCGATGCTGCCCTTTGCAAACAGCTGTCTGGATTATCTGGTCAGAACAAATATCCCCGATGAGCTTCAAGGCCGTGCGTGGGGGCTGATAGGCTTTATTTCGCAGCTTGGCTATGTTGTTGCATACGCTTTGGCAGGAGCGGCGGCAGACGGTATATCCGCTCATACGGGCATAAGCGTAGGACGGGGTGCGGCACAGGTCATTATCATATCGGGTGTGCTTTTGTGTGCAAGTGCGCTGCTGCTGTATTCGCTTAAAAGTGTAAGATCGCTGGAGGATACTTCTTATGATAAAAAAGCTGATATTTAATGATGTGAAAAACAATAAGCTTATGTCTGCGGCCTCTGTATTTTTTATGACAGCTTCGGCTATGCTTCTTGCCCTTGCGGTGATGCTCTCTGCCGACCTTTTCGGTGCGGTGGGAAAGGCTGCGGAAAGAGCAAATATACCCGATCTTATGCAGATGCACACAGGCAGCATTGACGAAGCTCTTATAAAAGAATTTGCAGAAAGCCGCAGCGAGGTAAAAGACTTACAGATATGCACTTTTCTCAATCTGAATAACAGCGATATAACTCTCGGCAGCCGAAGTCTTGCGGACAGCACTCAGGATAACGGTATCAGCGTTCAGGGAGAGCGTTTCGATTATTTGCTGGGTATGGATAACGAACTTCCCGATGTTCGTGAGGGTCAGGTGTATGTTCCGGTATGCTATCGGAAAATGTACGATCTGTCTGTGGGAGATATAATGAAGATAGGCGGCAGCGAGCTTGTTATCGCAGGTTTTATACGGGACGCACAGATGAATTCGATGCTTGCGTCATCAAAACGTTTCCTTGTAAATGCTGCCGATTATGAGAAAATACGACCTCGGGGAGAAGAAGAATATCTCATAGAATTTCTTTTGACAAGCGGCTCTGATGTAAATAAATTCAGCGCAGAATACGCTTCTGCCGGACTTCCGTCCAACGGTCCTGCCATAACAAAGCCCCTTATCGGTATGATGAACGCATTGTCCGACGGAATAATGATACTGATAATTTTTCTTGTCGGCATTGCAGTTATACTCATTTCAATCCTGTGCATACGCTTTATCCTGCTTTTGCAGACGGAACGTGACAGAACGGAGATATGCACATTGAAAGCGTTAGGCATTGAAAAAAATGACATCAAGCGGATATATTTCTCGAAATATCTGCTGTTCTCAGCCTGCGGAGGGGTGCTTGGACTTGCGGCGGCATTTATTCTCCGCTTGCCTTTGGGTGGAGAGATCCGTGAGCTGTACGGAACAGGCAATAATGGTATGATCTCCTGCCTTCTTTCCGTATTGGCGGCAGCAGTGGCGGAAGGCGTGATCCTGCTTGTTGTTCGGAAAATACTCAAAAAAACAGATAATATGCCGCCTGTCGAAGCAATGGTATCGGCACATAACAGCGAAAAAAGCGGCAGACGGGGGCAGTATCTGCTGATAGGCTTAGTAACTGCTATATGCACATTTATAATGCTTGTGCCGCAGAATCTGAACACAACTATGTCCGCACCCGATTTTGCATCATATATGGGCATAGGAAACGGTGAGATGCGCATGGATATTCGTATGACGGAGGATATTGTCGGAGCAACGGAAAGGGTTGCATCGGAGCTTGAAAGGGATAAAAATGTTCTGAAATATTCCGTTCTTTGCACAAAGACGATAACAGCGGAGCTTTCGGACAACACGGCTGTAAATCTGTCTGTTGAAACGGGCGACCACACGGTATTTCCTGTAATTTATTCAAAAGGAAGATACCCCGAAAAGGAAAATGAGATAGCGCTTTCTTCGATGAATTCAAAAGAACTCGGCCTTGATGTTGGAAGTGAATTGTACCTGACTTTGGACGGTGAAAAAACGAAATATACGGTTTGCGGCATCTATTCTGACATTACTAACGGCGGAGAAACAGCAAAAGCCTGCGGAAATATCGGCGGAAATGAAATTGTATGGAGCGTAGTTTACGTTTCTCTTGCAGAAAATGCAGATAAAATCGGCTGGGTCGATAATTACCGCAATCTTGGTGCAGATGTGACCGATATTGCTGATTATATCGGCAAGACTTACGGTCAGACGCTTGATATGGTAAGTTTTGCGGCAAAGGTGTCGGCGGTGACGGGTGCGGCTGTAACAGCTGTAGTCATAATGCTGTTTATGCGGCTTATCGCAGAGAAAAAACGCAGTGAAATATCCCTTCAAAAGGCTCTTGGAATTAAGTCAGGGGATATTAAATTATCGTATTTTGCAAAGGGGATAATACCTGCCGTGTCAGGCATTGCAGTTGGCGTTTTTTCGGCAAACACTTTAGGAGAACAGCTCTGCGGAGCATTGCTAAAGCTGCTGGGTGCAGACAGCTTCAGATTTGTCATTGACGGCGGAAGAGTGTACTTTATACTGCCGATGATAATTCTCATAACCTCGGCAGCTGCGGTGCTGACAGGTATATATCCCATAAAAAATGTAAGGGCATATGAATGCTGCTATGGAAAGGAATAAGGCTATGAACTATCTTCTCAGAGTTGAAAATTTATGCAAGGATAATATACTGGATAATATTTCGTTTAATGTTGAATGGGGTGAAATGACTGCTGTTATGGGTCCCTCGGGTTCGGGAAAATCCACGCTGCTTTACAATATTGCAGGTATGGATAAGCCCACAGGCGGCAGAGTATGGCTCGGCAGCAGTGAAATAACCTCTATGACAGAGGATGAGAAAGCAGCTTTCCGTCTGCATAAAACGGGATTTGTTTTTCAGCAGATGAATATGATGAAGAATCTGAATATTATAGATAATATCCTTCTTCCCGCAATTCACGCCAATAAAGGGAAAAACGGAAAAACAAAAAAAGAACTGACGGAAAGAGCGGAGCTTCTGATGAAAAAGCTTTCCGTTTCGGAAATAGCAAAGCGCAGCGTCAAAGAGGTATCGGGCGGACAGCTCCAGCGTGCGTGTATATGCCGAAGTATGATGAACGAACCGATGATACTTTTTGCGGACGAACCCACAGGTGCGCTGAATAAAAGTGCGGCTGCCGAAGTGATGGCAGAGTTTGAAAAGCTGAACAGCGAGGGAACGACTATACTTATGGTCACTCATGACAGCAAGGTCGCCGCAGCCTGCAGCCGTGTGCTGTATCTTCTTGACGGACAAATCTGCGGAGAAATATTGCTCGGTAAGCTCGTAAAAGGAACAGAACGTCAGCGTGAGGAAAAGCTGAACAGCTGGCTGTCGGAAATGGGCTGGTGAATATGACATAATTACAAAATAATATTAACTCCGAATCAACCTCCCTTGCAAGGAACCAAGCATTGCAAGGGAGTTTTTCTTGATTGGCTGTGTTCTGTATGCCGACTTTGTCTATAGAACAATTGAAAATTAGTGTAAAAATTTGTATAAATAAATAATAAAAAACTGCGTAAATGTGTTGAAATTTATAGCAAAATATGTTATAATATAAATAATTCTATTATTGGAAAGGGGCAGGGTAATGGATAAGCGCAGAAATGAAAATAACGATAAGATCAAACAGATAAAACTGATAATGATTTTCGGTTATGCTGTGATAGTGATCATTGCTGCGATATTTATGGCGTTCTTTACCATAAGAAAAAATGATATGGTGCTTAAATCAAAGGTCAGCGACCTTACATATGCCCTTAATGTCCAGATGAAGCTGAATATAAATACCTATCTTTCAAAGCTGGAATCCATTGCCACTTTGGTTTTCGGCACGGAAGAGATAGTCAGCTACTATTCCTCCGCCGAAAATGCAGACCAATATGAGGCGCTAAACACTGAAAAGTTCATTTCCGATAAACTTTACGACCTGTGCATAATGGAAAACTACGTTGATTTTTTCATTGTCTACAGCGATGATCATACTGTGGGAAAGGTATCAAACGGAACAACAAAGCTCTATGGCGACGACCTTTATAACGACATGGTTCAGACCGTTGCAAGAAATCGCTCCAAGGACGGCTGGTCAACGGGCTTTAATGACGATTTCAGGCGGATATATTATGTGAAGCGTGTAAATGACAACGCTTTGCTGGTGGTGTCATTTTACACCTCCGAGCTTGAAAATGTTTTTGTCCGTCCCGATGATATGCGCAACACTACGGTAAGACTTGTTAACGAGGACTATTTTATAATGTATTCAAGCGAAAACGGGGAGACAGGCTCAAAACTGCCTTCCGAGCTTCTCGACAGAGTACAAGGCAGCTCAGCTGCGTCCTTTATGGACGATGATTACCTTATTACCGTCAACACCTGTGCAGACAGCTGGTATGTCATCTGCTCCGCACCTACTCAGATAATACTTGCCGAGCGCAATATCGTTATCAGATATACCATTATCATCACAGCCGTTGCTTCCATTATTGCAATGATACTCGGCACGCTCCTTTCCATTCACGTTTCCAATCCCGTTAACCGCATCGTTACAAAGCTCAACACTCAGGCTAACATTGACAGGCTTACGGGTATTTACAACAAGCTGTCCTTTGAGGAAAACGCAGATTATATGCTGAAAAATGCCAAAGCAGGCGAGCGCCATGCCGTTATTCTCCTTGATGTGGACAACTTTAAGGGTGTCAATGATAATTTAGGTCATGCTTACGGCGACAAGGTACTTGCCAACATAGGCAACATTCTCAGGCTGACCTTCAATTCCTCCGACTGCCTTGGAAGAATAGGCGGAGATGAATTCTGTGTGCTGCTGAATATTCCCGAAAGCAGACAGAACGACTATGTGGCGCTTATCGATGAAAAATGCCGTGCGCTTTGTGAAGCGTTCCACGATAATTATACAGGCTGCAACGGTGATTACAAAATATCCGCAAGTATCGGCGCTGCGGTATTCCCCGACAACGGAAAAAACTTCCCCGAGCTTTACAAATGTGCCGATACCGCCCTTTATTCCTCCAAGCACAAGGGCAAGGATACATTTACTATGTACAGCGATGTTAAGGAGGGTGATGAAAATGCTTAAAAAAAGGCTTATATCCCTTTCTGCGGCGCTGCTTATGCTCACCGCCTGCGCCTCCGAGCCTGTAGTCATCAAGCAGGAGGAGTACACCGAGATCGCTCTTTCCTGGTGGGGAAACGACACACGAACCGAATATACCCTTGCGGCAGTAAAGGAGTTTGAACGGCTCCACCCGGATATCCGGGTAAAATGCAGCTACTCGGAATGGTCGGGCTATCAGACGAGATACAACATTCAGATGATGTCGGACACGGAAGCCGATGTTATGCTCATAAACTTTCCTTGGCTGGACAAATATTCCGCCGACGGAAACGGATATTATAACATTTACGACCTAAGCGGTGATTTTGACCTTTCGCAGTTTTCGGAAAACGAACTGAGCTTCGGCGTCAGGAACGGAAAGCTCAATGCCGTGCCGATCGCACTGAACACTCAGACTGTATATTACAACAAAACTATTTACGACCGCTTCGGTCTGGCGCTTCCCGAAACATGGGACGACCTTTTCCGTGCGGCAGAGGTAATGGGGGAGGAGGTTTATCCCGTTGCAATGCCTGCAAAATCCGCAATGTTCTTCATAACCGCATATACCGAGCAGATAAGCGGCAGGCAGTTCATATCCGAGGACGGTCAGCTTGGCTTCGGCAAGGAAGAGCTTGTCATAATGCTTGATTTTTACTCCGAGCTTATCAACGCTCACGTTATACCCCAGGTGGAATATTTCGACAAGAATGATATAAGGAACGGTACCTATGCAGGAGCCGTGGCGTGGCTCAGTGACGCTGAAAATTATATGGGTCCCGCACGGGAGGATGGAAACGAAATAGTTGTAGGCGGTTATACAGGCTGTACCGACGGTGTTAAGGGCTGGTATACAAAGCCTGCAACGCTTTATGCGGTAAGCGCCGAGACCGAACATCCCCGTGAAGCGGCGCTGCTCCTTGATTTTCTCCTCAACAGCGATGAAATATCCGAGCTGCAGGGCATTGAAAAGGGTATTCCCCTGAGCCGTTCCTCCAGAGCTTATCTTGAACAGCATGATATGCTCAAAGGACTTCATTATGACGCATTTCAGCTTATGAGTGCAAACATTGATTCAATGGCGCTTATTCACCCCTTTATGGAGAACGGAGATATGCTTGACGCTTTTCAGGAGGCCTGCAATGCGGTGCTTTATGACAAGGCGACCACCGAGGAAAAGGCAGCGGAGCTTTACGAGAAGTTTGATACAATACTTAACGGGTAATTCATTGAAAAAATAAAAAATCACCCCGTATCCGACAGTTTGACCGTCATACTAATAACCAATTAAAAACTGTACAAAAAATCGAGCATAATCTTGCATATATGGATTATACGAAGATTTTTTGTCTACAGTTTTATTGGTTATTTGTATTAGATACGGGGTTTTTATTCTGCAAAACAGTTTATGATGTCTTTACCTGTTTAAATCTCTTTATCTCTCAACAGGATTGAGCAGTACATCATCAATAGTTCCCCAGCCTTTAGCGTCGCAGGATATTGCAATACCAACAGTTATTTCGCCGCTTTCTGTGGTAATGTTCTTTATGGAAGGGGACTGCCAGTTTGCCCAGCCCACAACGCCTGTTTCCTGAGTATATTCCTTGCCGTCGGCAATTGCATAGATATACATTGTATCATTTGTACAGTCGCCGCCCTGGAGAGAAAGCGAGAAATTATATGTGCCGGGTTTGAGGTTAACAACGGTCTGTTCAAGCTTGAAATCCACTTTGTTTTCGGAATAGAAATGGAAAGAAACATTTCCCGTCTTTGCGTCGGTGGACTTTTCCTGGAAATTAAGCTCCGTGGTAACGTCATTGACATTTATAACGTTCCACATGGAATAATCCTTGCTTTCAAAGCTGTAATTCTCGATATAATTAGGCTCCACCATTGATACGGTGCATTTAACGGGCATACCGTCGGCTGTGCCGTTAATGATATAGTCGTTTGCTCCGCAGCTTTGCATAAGGGCTTCATCATAGCTTTCCCATTCTACCTTTACCTGCTTTCTTTCGCCGTTGTTGTATATAGCGTCGGCAGTTTCGGGGAGAATAATATCATCACCAAGACGTATTATGGTCATGCAGTCGGATATTGCGTCTATCTTTATGTCGGTAACGGCGCCTGTGTACACATATCCGAAGGTTTTAAGGGATTCCAAAGCGGTGCCGTCATGAGCAAACAACGCCTGATTATCCCAGCTGGAGCCGCCGTAATATTTTCCTGCGTCATTGGGGTCATATTCTGCGGAATAACTGGATGCCCAGCCCGAGCCGAACTGTTCCCAAAGTTTGAAACGGTCGTCATAATTATCTCCCGGAACAGGTATCCAAGCAGGCTCCCAGTAGCATACGCCGATGCCCTTTTCGCCTACATCGCAGACTGCCCGAATAACATCGCTGATGCCGTCAGCCTGACCCTGCACGGTGAACTGATAATGCTTTTCAATCGTGCTGCCATCACCGATAGAATTGGAGAAATCATCGCCGTCCTCGGATGTGTACGCATAGGATATTTCAGCTACCATAACATACTTGCCGTATTCATCCGAGATTTTTTTAAGTATAGCCGTAAGATTATCGAGAGTGCCGTGCCAGTATGAATAATATGAGCTTGCAAATACGTCATAGTCAACGTTATAATTGGCAAGTACCTTTGCATACTGCTCGTAATTCTCCGACTTTTCGGGGTTGGTGAAGTGAACGGCAATAAGTATTTTCGGGTCGACCTCACGGACTGCCTTTGCTCCCGAATTCATAAGCGTGGTTATCTTTATCCAGTTGGTCTCGCCGCACATAGCTCCCGTAGTTTCGTTGCCTATCTGCACCATTCCCACATCTGCGCCTGCCTTGATTATCTTGTCAAGGCTTTCTTTGGTGAAGCTGTAAAGTGCCTCCGCCTTTGTATCAATGTCCATATCCGCCCACGCCTTGGGGACCATCTGCTTTGAGGGGTCTGCCCAGAAGTCGGAATAATGGAAATCAACCATGGTCTTGATGCCGTTTTCAGCAGCACGTTTTCCTATCTCTGCAGCCGTGTCAACGTCGTTTCCTCCGCCGCCGTAGCTGTTTCCGTTTGCGTCAAAGGGGTCGTTCCACACTCTTACACGAACATAATTTATACCGCTTTGTTTGAACGTTTTAAAAATATCCTGTTCATTGCCGTCAAAATCTTTATACACAACTCCGCTCTTTTCTTCGGAGATAACGGAAGAAATATCGACTGCACGGATAAAATTCTGACTAAGTCCGTCTATCTTTTCAACGTAAACGGATGAATTTACGGGTTCGCCGCCCGTTATCCACGAATTGTCATCGTCTGTCTTGAAACTTAAAGGGTCTGAGGAGGCTTTTGCTCCGCAGGCGCTCAGAAGCATTGCCGCCGAGCAAAGCAATGCGGCTGTGTTTATTCTCTTTTTCAAATCAAATCCCCCTTGCTATGAAAAATGCACTGTTCATAAAACATACTATGAACAGTGCATTTGGAATCAGCGGATAATTACAGCATTAGTTGTTTGCAATGATTGCTGAATCGAGAGCGTCAAGCTCGGACTTAACATCAGCGCCGTCCCAGATGTTGCAGGATGCGCTTCCGGAGGACTCCCAGAAAGCAGTCATCTGAGGAACGGAAGGCATGGGGAACGCATAGTCCAGCTGTGCGATAAAGCCAAGAGCAGCTTCGCTGTCAACAGGGATGTTTATAGAAGGAAGTGCGCCTGTGATCTCATATCTGAGCTGCTGCATCTCGTCGGAGATAAGGAATTCTGCAAACTGTGCAGCTTCTTCGGGGTGATCGGAATATGCGGAAACGAACATTCCTCTTGTGCCGGAGAAGGAAGCTGCAGGGTCACCGCCGTTTGTAAGAGAAGGAAGTGTTGTTACGCCGAAGTCAATGCCTGCCTCGGTGAAGGAAGCAACGTTCCAAGGTCCTGTGATGTGCATTGCAGCTGTGCCTGCCTTGAATGCGCCGTCTGCTGTGTCTGTACCAAGGTCAGCGGAAGCAACGGGGATAATATCGTGAAGCTTCTGGAACATCTTCATGCCGTTTACAGCGTCGTCTGTGTTAAGGTAAGAGGAGGAAGTGTCAGCTCCGCTTGCGCCGAAAAGACGGTTGCCGTTGCCTGTTGTGAAGATGATTGTATAGTATATAGATGTAACGTCCATAACGATAGGATACTTGTCGGGATTAGCTTCTCTGAAGGACTGACCCCAGGTGTAAAGATCATCCCAGTTCTTGGGAACTTCATCGTCGGAAATGAGCGCTCTGTTGTAGAAGAGAGCGTAGGTCTCGGCAGATGTGGGGTAACCGTACATTGTTCCGTCATATGTAAGAGCGCTTGAGCAGGAGCCGAGTACCTGTTCCTTTACCTTATCTGCGTTAGCGGTAGGAAGAATGTGACCGCCCACAACGAGTTCGCCCAGCTTGTCGTGAGGAGCGGCAAAGAGGTCGGGACCTGTGCCTGCAGGACCGTCAAGTGCAATTGCGCTTGTGGAATCGCCCAGCTCAACGTTTACAAACTCAATTTTGATGTTGGGGTTCTGTTCGGTGAACTTTTCGCCTGCCTGCTGTATCCACTTGTCGGGACCGTCAACGGATTCCCAGACCTTAAGTGTTACAGCTTCGCCGGAAGAAGCTGCAGGAGCGGCTGCACCGCCCTCCGATGTGCCGGATGAGCTGTCTGACTGATTGCCGCAGCCCGAGAACATCATAGCTGCGCTTGATAATGCAATTACCGATGCGATTATACGTTTTTTCATAATGATACCTCCAATAAGATATGCTTTGATTTTTGTCTGACTTTAACGGCTGCGCATTTTTTACTGCTCCTTTTGGTGCAATTCCTTGCGCAATCGTTTGCCCTGAATCAAGAATATCACATCATTTGCAATTTGTCAATAGCACAAATATGACGATGTTTGTTAAAAATAATTGTGCAATAATTACAAACGTTGTGTTTAACGCTGTGTTTTGCGCAACGGGTTAACAAGTGCATCTGCATACAAAAACGTTTAAATATGCAATATGCACAATAACTTTTACTATTATTTATTAATTCTATTCATTGACAACAAATATTCTGTGTGTTATCATAGATTCAGTTAAGGCAATCGGTTGCGCAAAGTGCAGCGACCCGGATTTTATACTATATACTAACTAAAGGATATATATGGAGCAAATCGGTTATGAGCTTTTCACTAAATGAAAAAAATGCTTCCAAAGCCTCTTTAGATGATGTTGCAAAGGCGCTGGGAGTATCAAAATCCACCGTTTCCAGAGTTCTTTCGGGAAAGGGAAGGATAAGCGAAGAAACAAGAAGTAAAGTAATGCAGTGCGCTGCGGAGATGAATTATCAGCCCAATGTTATTGCCAGAGGCCTTGCACAATCCAAGACTTTTAATATAGGAGTTGTTCTTCCTTATGAAAAGGATCTGGGCGAGATACCTTTCTTCCAGAACTGTCTTACAGGAATATGCGAAACGGTTTCTTCAATGGATTACGACGTTGTTGTTGCTATGGCGGCAGCCGACGATGCATCGCAGCTTGCAAGGATAATACGCAACCGCAAGGTGGACGGCGTTATCCTTACACGTTCCGTAATAAACGACCCTGCGGTAGCGCTGCTTAAAGAAAACAACATTCCTTTTGTACTTATCGGCTCGACCTCAGACGATTCCGTAGTACAGGTAGATATCGACCACGAATCCGCCTGCAGCGAGCTTACCACATATCTTATCTCAAGAGGGTGCAGCAGGACGGCGCTTCTTCTGGGCAGCAAAAGCCACAACGTTAATCTGAGCCGATACAACGGCTTTGTGAACGCATATGAAAAAAGCGGCAAAGCCTTTGATATTTCACTTGTTTATGACAATCTGTCGGGGCGGAGAGCAATTGAGCTTGCTGTGAACGAAATAGTAAGCAAAGGCTGTGACTGTATCATCTGCGGTGACGACTATATATGCGTAAGAGCGCTCTCGGCGCTTAAAGAAAAGCAGATAGCCGTTCCCGAGGAAATAAAGATAGCCAGCTTTTACAACAGCCCGGTTCTTCAGAGCTACACACCACCCGTCACGGCGGTAAATGCCGATCCCTTTGAGCTTGGAGAGGCGGCTGCACGAACTGTTCTTTCCCTTATAAACGACGAAGATTTCCATAAGAACGGTTTTTTGAGCTATGAGCTTTCAATTAAAAGATCCACATTATAGTGTCTTCATATTTTCTCCTTAATTTTGAGCCGTACATGATAATAATACATTGCGGCTCGGGAAATACATTACTTTATAATACATATTTTTTTGAAAGAGAGGTCAACAGCATGGAAAAGGCAATGGTAGTTCGTGACGGTTCCTCAAAAAAGAAGATACTTATCACAAGTATTATTTTTATGGGACTTTCACACATAATTTGGCTGAAACAGTACGTTAAAGGAGCGTTTTTTGCGCTGATAGAGGTCTTGATGCTGATTTTCAGCCCTAAGATCGTTACAGCGTTAAAAAACCTCATCACTTTGGGCGATCCTCATCCCGAGCTGCCCATCAAGGAGAGAGATAATTCTCTTTTTATGATGATAGACGGCTTTATCGTCCTCGCTTTGCTTTTTGTGTTTGTGCTTATTTACATAATATCCGTAAGAAGCGCACTTAAGGAATACAAAAGCTACTGCATAAACGGCAGATTCGGCTCCAACAAGAGCGTTATAAGCAACCTTGCCGATAATGCTTTCCCCGTTGTGGGACTTATCCCTCTGATAATCCTTGTTCTGTTCCTTGTAGTCGTTCCTCTGCTGTTCTCCGCAGCGGTGGCATTTACCGATTATTCTTCGCCCGATCATATCGCCCCCAACAACACCATCAACTGGGTGGGACTTGAAAACTTCAAAGCCCTTTTCGGCGGCGACGCAACATGGACAGGCGCATTTGGCCGTGTCGCATTATGGACCCTTGTGTGGGCGTTCTTTGCGACCCTTACCTGCTATGCCGGAGGTACGGTCATGGCGGTCATTTTCAATGAATCCAAGCTGAAACTAACTCCCGTTTTCCGTTCTATCTGTATTCTTCCCTATGCAGTTCCTACTGTTGTAACAATGCTTGTATGGCAGAATCTTCTGAACGGCAGCTTCGGTACAATAAACAGAACGCTCATTGCTTTGGGACTTATGGACAGCAGCACGGTCATTCCCTGGCTCTCAGACCCGAATCTTGCAAAGTTTACTTGTATCCTTATTAATCTTTGGGCAGGCTTCCCATACTTTATGCTGCTCATAATGGGAACAATGACTTCCATAAATCCCGATATTTTTGAAGCGGCAAAGATAGACGGCGCAAATTCGGTTCAGACCTTCTTCCATATCACGCTGCCCAATATCGTATATCAGACAGCTCCGCTTATCATAATGTCCTTTACTCACAACATCAATAATTTCGGCGCAATTTTCTTCCTTACAGGCGGAAATCCCAAGGTCGCAGACTCCACAGTCACCTATGCAAAGGGCACGGACATTATCGTTACATGGATATACAATCTGACCATCAATATGCAGAAATATAACTATGCGGCTGTGCTTGCCGTATGTATCTTTGCGGTACTGGCACCCTTTGCTATCTGGAACTTCAAGAATACAAAATCCTTCAAGGACGGTGAAATGTAATGGCAGCTAAAAATACAGAGATCAACGAAAAGAATTATTATAATTCTTCCTATAAGGCAAGCAAACGTTTTGCTCAGATAATAATATGCGTTATCCTTACGGTCGTTTCCCTGCTGGTGCTTTATCCTCTTGTTTACACCGTAAGCGCAGCATTCACTCCGGGAAATTCCGTTTCGGCGTTAAGCATAATACCCTTCGGAAACGGCTTTACTTCCGAGCATTTTGTCAAGCTTTTCACTCAGACGAACTATCTGCTTTGGTTCAGAAACACGATAATAATTGCTTTGGGTACTTCCGTTTCAACGGTTATAGTATGCTCTCTTGCGGCATATATTTTCTCCCGATTCAGATTTGCTTTCAAAAAGCATATGATGATGGCGCTGCTTATCCTGCAGATCTTCCCCTCGTTTATCGGTATGGTCTCCATCTATGTTATCCTTATGAGAATAGGCGGACTTGACACACTTTGGGGTATGATACTCATTTACCTTGCAGGAAATATCCCTTATAACACATGGCTCGTAAAAAGCTATATGGACTCTATCCCCAAGAGCCTTGACGAAGCTGCAAGAATTGACGGCGCAAGCAACGCCACTACATTTTTCAAGATCGTTCTCCCTCAGGCAAAGCCTATAATCACATTCCTCGGAATTACAAGCTTCACGGGTCCCTGGATGGAATTCATCTTCTCCAAGCTGATACTCCGTTCCAACGAAAAAATGACCCTTGCTCTTGGACTTTACGCCTTTGTTTCCGACAAGAAGAACGAATTTACCGACTTCTGCGCAGGTTCGATACTTATTGCGATACCTTTTATAATTTTCTTTATTCTCACTCAGAAGATGCTTGTTACATCTCTCGGCGGCGCTGCTGTTAAGGAATAACTAATTTATCCCGAAAGGACAACTGCAAATGAACGGAAATTTTGCATATAACAATAAATATATCACTAAAGACGGCAAGCCTTATTTCCCTATAATGGGTGAGTTCCATTATTCCCGTTATCCTGCGGATATGTGGGAAAAGGAGCTTCTGAAAATGAAAGCAGGAGGCGTGGATATAGTTTCAAGCTATGTCATATGGATCCACCACGAGGAGATAGAGGGTCAGTATGATTTCACAGGCAGCAGGGACCTGAGAAGATTTGTGGAGACCTGCGAAAAATGCGGCGTGTATATGTTCCTCAGGATAGGTCCGTGGAGCCATGCGGAAGCGAGAAACGGCGGCTTTCCCGACTGGTTGGTAAAAAAGCATAAAAATATCAGGACTAATGACGAAGCATATCTTGCCGATGTGAAGAAATTTTACAGCAGGATATATGAGGAAGTAAAGGGCTGCTTTATCAAGGACGGCGGCGCAATTGTCGGCGTTCAGATAGAAAACGAATACGGTCACTGCGGCGGTCTTAACGGCGATGAGGGCGAAAAGCATATGCGCATCCTTACCGAAATGGCTAAGGAGATAGGCTATGACGTTCCGCTTTATACCGCAACAGGCTGGGGCGGCGCCGTTACCGGGGGACTTCTTCCCGTAATGGGCGGCTACTGCGACGCACCTTGGGATCAAAGCACAGATAAACTTGCTCCAAGCGGAAACTATGTTATTACATACGAAAGAAACGACCACGGCATAGGTTCCGATCATCATATCGGCTACGGAGTAACCTTTGATTTCAACGATTTTCCCTACCTCACCGCAGAGCTTGGCGGCGGACTTCAGGTAACAAAGCACAGAAGGACAGTTCCAAGCGGTCAGGACATCGGCGCTATGTCTTTGACAAAACTTGCAAGCGGCTGCAATCTGCTTGGATATTATATGTATCACGGCGGAACAAACCCCCACGGCAAGCTCGCCACACTGCAGGAATCCACTGCAACGGGGTATCTTAACGACCTGCCCGAATATTCCTACGATTTCAAAGCGCCCCTTCGTGAGTACGGTCAGCGTGCGGAAAGTTTCGGCGAGATAAAGCTGCTTTCAATGTTCGCAAAGGATCTCGGCAGCGAGCTGTGTACAATGCCTGCATATATCCCCGAAAGCACATCTTCCGACCCCTGCGATCTTACCGACCTCAGAATGTCTGTCCGTCATAACGGAAAAAAGGGCTATATTTTTGTAAATAACTATCAGCGCCTTTATAATATGGCAGAGCATAAGGATACTGTTCTTTCGGCGGAGCTTGACGGCGAAAAAATAACTCTTCCGCCGGTTGATATAAGAAACGGAGATTATTTCTTCTATCCCGTGAATATGCAGACAGGGGAGGGAGTGCTGAAATATATCACGGCAATGCCTCTTTGTATGATAAACGGCAAAGCGGTGCTTTATACCGACAGACCATACCGATATGAAGCCACAGGCAATGCGGAGTTTGCGGTAATAAGCAGAAAAGACGCACTTAACGCCTACAAGCTGAACCTGCAGGGCGAGGAGTATCTTATCATATCGGAGGGTATCGTGTGCGAAAGGAATAACGGGTTCAGAATTTACGGTGAAAGCGCTCCCGTAATAAAAACATATCCCAAGCTGAAAAAAACACCTGCCGGATTTGAGTACAAAACGGAAGAAAACGGGCTCCATATTTATTCCTGCACGGACAGCGCAGTAAGCAAGCCCTCAGTGTCCTTTACGCTCGTTTCCGAAGCTGACGGTGTGAAAAAGTATGAGATAAACGTTACAAATATTCCCGAATGTGAGGAATGTTATGTAAAAATAGACTACACAGGCGACAAATCCCGTCTTTATATTGACGGACAGCTTGCCGATGATGATTTCTATACGGGCGAAGGCTGGACAACCGGACTTTCACGCTATGGCTTCCCCAAGAAATTTGAAGTGGAGATATATCCGCTTTTCGAGGACGACCATATCTACTTTGAACACACTCCCGAGTTTGACGGAAGTATGCTGTGCGGTATCAATTCCGCATCTGCTGTCTGCGAATATGTTTTTGATACCCAATTATAACAGCAACAGCGCTTCTACCCGTTGATTTCCCCGGAAATACTGATACAAAGACAATACCGCACAAATAACGCCTTATACAAATAACCAATAAAACTGTAGACAAAAAATCTTCGCATAATCCATATATGCAAGATTATGTTCGATTTTTTGTACAGTTTTTAATTGGTTATTAGTATTACGGTTTTGTGCGGTATTGCTTTTATTAATTATTGCTGCTTATTATTTCTTCCTTTATGCTTTTCTCTATGTCGGAAATGGGGTTGAAAACAGGTCTGCCCGTGTAATAGCCCTGAATGTAATCAACGCCGAAGGAGATGACCGTTTTCATTTCTTCGGAGGTCTCAACGCCTTCTGCCAGTACCTTTATGCCGTTGAGCCGTGCAAATTCGATGGTGCTTTTTATGAACATCTGCTTGTTTACGTCCTTGTCAATATCGGTGATAAGGAATCTGTCTATCTTGATTATCTGGGGCGAATATCTGAGCAGGTTCACAATGTTTGAATGACCCGTTCCGTAGTCATCGACTGCGACCTGATTGCTGCGTGAATCGCCGCCCAGTTTTTTGATGCGGTCAAGCTCATCGTCGGACAGCGTGTTTTGTTCGGTGATCTCAAAAACGAAATTATCCATATATTCGCCGTATTTTGTGCCGATCATTGCATAATCCGCTTCGTTCAGAAAATACCCCGGAATAAGGTTTATAAACACCTTTTTCTGCCCGAATACCTCGGGAGTGTGGGCATAATGCTCCATTACATTGTAAAGCGTCGCACGTTCAATGTCATAAAGCCGTCCGCATTGAGAAGCGGCGTTAAGTATATCCAAAGGCGTCATATGAATGCTGTCGTCGGTGCGCATAAGAGCCTCATAAGCGTAAATTTCACCTGTTTTAGCGTCAACGATCGGCTGGAAGCAGTAGCGGAACAGGTTTTGTTCGATAAGCAGAGAGAACACCTCTTCATCGTACTCCCGTGTATTTTCGGCGTTCTTCTTCCGCTCGGTGCTGGCGTTCAGCTTGTTCATATACAGCTCACCGCTGGCAGTTTTTATAAAGGTTGAGAGCGTACCGTTCCAGCCCGGGTCAGCGACAGTACAGCCGCAGTTCACCTCAATATAATAGTCCTTGCCGTTAATGCTGTTAAAGCTTGACATAAGGGTGAAGAAGTTTGAAGTTGCGCTGTTTATGGTCCTGGAGATCTGTTCTTCCGAGCTGTAGTAATTGATCACGATAAATTCATTTTCCGAGACCTGTCCCACAAAGCAGTTGTCGGGGTTAGCGGATTTAAGTCCCTCCGCAACGGTCTTGACCGCATTTTCCACCTCAGAAATGCCGTAATTTTCGTAAATATATTTATATCTTGCAATGGCATAGATGGATACGGACATCGGTCTGCTTCTGTTTTTCTCGTCTGCAGCAAATTCAGTGAACCATTTGCAAGCTCCGCGCAGATTTGCAAGCCCCGAAATGGGGTTTGTGTACGCTGCTTCCTCGGCAATATGCGTCATTGTTTTCTGCTTCTGACGGTTGTACATTTCATTGAAGGAAATGTTTATAGCCTTGGTTATCCTTTTTATCTTGTGAGCAGACAAACAGGCATTATCTATCACCGCTGCATGATAGCCGCAAACGACTTGTCCCACAAATATCGGGTTTAATACGATCATTCCGCTGTTTTTCGGGTCGTGTCCGGGGAGTGAAGTTCCGTCAGCGTTAAAGGGTGTGCAGGGGTCGGACTCCGTGTCCCAGCTGTCGGAGTGGGTAACTATTGTGTAATCGCCCTCATATGTGCTGCCCTTGTCGGAAAGGTCGGCAAGCTGAGCGAGGAATTTGTTGTCGATAATGAGATATGAGCCGCTCATGATAATGTAGGAAATGATCTTCAGCGCTTCGGAAAGCGAAGGCTTGTTCAGTATCCTGTCCAGCTTGGAGTATATGTAATCCTCGTGGGAATTCATCTCCGTCATAACGTTGTAAACATCCCATACCGCCTGACGGTTTATTATCTGAGTATCCGAAGGGCAGCCGCAGGACTCTGTAAACTTGGGAAGATAGCCGTTCACAAACTTCTCCTCGGTTTTTCTTCCCTCTAATATATCGGTTATAACATCAACGGTCTTATCTGCAAGGCTCTTAATGTCCTCGCAGCAGGTGGTGATGGCAGGTGAGAACATATCTGCCTGCATAATGCCGTCAAAGCCGGTGACGATAACATCATCGGGAACGGTTTTGCCGTATTTTGCAAGCCTTGTGCAGGCTGCCATTGCCATTACGTCATTTGCGCAGATAATGGCACGGGGTATCCTGTTTTCCGCCGCCAGTCTGTCGATTATCTTTATAACAGGTGCGTCCCAGTATTGACCGTAATCAACATTTTTCTCGGAAAATTCCAGTCCTTCTTCCTCAAGCACGGTCTTATAACAATCCAGACGCTTTTCTGTGTTAATATCATTATCCTTATTTCCTGCAATAAAAAATGTATCACGCACTCCGTGGTCATGGATAACGTGGCGGATGAGCTGCTTGTATGCTTCGGTGTAATCATCGGTTATGGAAATGCAGCCTTCGGCTTCGCCCCTGATAATTATAACAGGGACATTATTTGCCTTTGAACTGCTTATGATACGGTCAACTATATCCTTGTCATAGATAGTTTCGCTCATGATGACCATAGCGTCAAGGATAGAGTAATCTATGTTTTCGTAAACATATTTTGAACCGATAAGATATTCGGATTTTTTATAAAAATCAATAAAGCTGTTGTAAACAACAAGTCCATACCCCATTTTTCGGGCAGCACTGAACAAAAGGTCGGTAAACTCCGATCTTCTTCTGTCGTGAAACTTTGTTATGCACAATCCGATAGTCTTTTTATTATTGATCAATCCAACTCACCTGTTTTTTGTCGTTATTTTAAGAGATGCAATTAAATTTATACAATTATAACATAATTTTTTCTTAAATTCAAGTCTTTTTGGCAATTTTGGTGAAAGCTGCGTCAAATTTCCTTGAAAGGCGGCAGTCTGCCTGCGGTCGCTCTCCTTGATTGGACGTATTCTATCCACCGTCTTTATCTGTAAAAGCAAATAAAACACATTAACACAAACTTTTTTCAAAATCTATTGACTTTTTTGGTGAATATGATAAAATGAATGTAATCCATTACATCAAGAGGATAATACTAAACACCAATAAAAAACAGGAAAAAATCTGCGCCGAAATCCACTATATGCAAAATTGTCGGCTTGATTTTTTCCAAATTTTAAATGGTGTTTAGTATAATAGGAAAGGAAAGTGTAATATGAATCTGAAAAAAGCTGCTTCTGTTATTACGGCTGTTGGAATGGCTGCAGCAATGCTTCTTACCGGCTGTTCATCCGGCGGAAATGACGACAATGTAAGAGATACCGGCAGTTCCGCCGATGCGAGCGAGACCGCCAAGGCTGCAAAAAGTGATGAAAGCGCCGCAAACGAGCTTACTGCAACAGAGGTTATCAAACTTATGGGCAACGGCATAAACCTCGGCAACACAATGGAGGCTTACGGACACGAAAACTACGCCAAGTCGGGCGTTGACCCCACCTCCTTTGAAACTCTCTGGGGACAGCCCGTTACCACAAAGGAAATGATCGAAGATATGAAGGCTATGGGCTTTGATACCCTTCGTGTTCCCGTGGCGTGGACAAACGGCATCAATTACGAAAGCGGAGATTACACCATTGACGAGCGCCTTATGAACCGTGTTGACGAGATAGTGAATTACGCTCTTGACGCCGATATGTACGTTATCGTAAACGACCACTGGGACGGAAGCTGGTGGGGAATGTTCGGCTCCGAGGACGAGGCTGTGCGTGAAAAAGCCATGGAGCTTTACAAGTCTATGTGGACGCAGATATGTGAGCATTTCGCCGATTATTCCTACAAGCTGATATTTGAATCCGCCAACGAAGAGCTGGGCGACAGGCTTAACGACAAGGACGTTACCGGCACGGAAGGCGTACTCACCGCAGATGAATGTTATGAAAAAACAAATGAGATAAACAGCGAGTTTGTAAAGCTGGTACGTTCAACAGGCGGCAAAAATGCGGACAGATTCCTTCTTATCGCAGGCTATAACACCGATATTGCCAAGACCTGTGACGGCAGATACAAAATGCCCGAGGATACCGCCAAGGATAAGCTGCTTGTTTCGGTACATTATTATACTCCTTGGGATTACTGCGCAACAGAGGCTATAAATCGGTGGGGTTCTCCCGATGATTACGATGAGCAGAACTCTCTTTTCCAAATGCTCACAAAATTTACCGATGAGGGCTACGGCGTTGTTATAGGCGAATACGCTGTTATGGGAAAGACTACAAAACCCGATACGGACAAATTCTATAACAATCTTCTCGATAACTGCGACCTTTATAACTACTGCCCCGTTCTCTGGGACTGCAGCAATCTTTACAGAAGGTCGCTCAGAAAAGTGGACGATGAAGCTATAGCTCAGATATTCAAGGACAGATGTGCCGCAAATGAAGAAGGCAAGGACTATGCCGATATTCAGTCTGCTGCAAAGGAAAGCATGGATAAAGCCCATGAAGCTGCAAATGATACCTTTATGGAAGGTGTCTCCATTCCTGCTTCGGACGATACTGCGGTAGCTTGGATAATGTATCAGAGTGCGGATTACTCCGTTGCATACAGCGTGGGCGACAAATACGACCCCACAAATATGACTCTTGGTATTGCTGCCGAAAATGTTGAGATAACAGGTGAGGGTACATATACCGTAAGCCTTGATTTCACAGGCTGCGGCGGCACAAAGGGCGTTGCATTTTCCGCTCTCGGCATCTACAACGGCGAAAAATTCTTCCCCGGTTATACCATTACCATTGACGAGATAAAGATAAACGGCGAGACCCGTGAACTGACAGGCAAGGATTACACCTGTTCCGATGATTATAACTGCACAAGAGTTAATCTTTACAATCAATGGGTAAAGAAGGTACCCGAAGAAGCAAGACGTGCAGACGGAGACCTGTCCGAAGCGTCTCCCACTATTCTTTCTCTGACGGACAAGGAGAAAATTTCCACCATTGAGATAACATTTACCTACGCTGCACCGTAAAATAAGCATATCAGCCGCTTTTGACGCAATATCAAAGGCGGCTTTTTGTTTTCCTCTCATTGACTTTTAAGGTTTGCAATGCTATAATTACCTCAATTACAAATAAACGGAAAGGACGATAGCTGTGCTTAATTTTGTTTATGAAACACCCACAAAGGTTTATTTCGGAAAGGACGAGGAGCTTAAAGTCGGAAAAATAACTGCAGGCTTTGCTCCGAAAAAGGTGCTGATACATTACGGCGGACAGTCTGCGAAAAAAAGCGGACTTCTTGACAGGGTGAAAAAGGCGCTGGAGGATGAAAATATCAAATATGTCGAGCTTGGGGGAGTAAAGCCCAATCCCGAGCTTTCCCTGGTGCGGAAGGGAATAGGGCTTTGCCTTGCGGAAGGTGTGGATTTTGTCCTTGCAGTGGGCGGCGGCTCCGTTATCGATTCCGCAAAGGATATTGCCAACGGCGCAGCCAACCCCGATGTTGACGTATGGGATTTTTCTCTCGGCAAATGCTCTCCGACCAAGACGTTGAAAAAGGGTGCAGTGCTTACATTGTCTGCGGCAGGTTCGGAGATGTCAGGCTCCTGCGTTATAACCAATGAAGAAACAGGCGAAAAGAGGGGTTACGGAAGTTCCTGCAACAGAATGGACTTTGCCATAGAAAACCCCGAGCTTACATATACCGTAAGTCCTTATCAGACAGCCTGCGGTGCGGTGGATATTGCAATGCACACCATTGAGCGCTATTTCTGCCCCGGTGAGGATACATATCTTACGGATTCTATTGCAGAAGCGGTGATAAAAAGTACAATGAAGGCAGGAAAGGACTGCCTTGCCGACCCTTATAACTATGAAGCAAGAGCAAATATGATGTGGGCTTCGTCACTTGCGCATAACGGACTTACTCAATGCGGAAGGACCTTTGCCCTTGTTGTACACCAGTTTGAACACGAGGTATCGGGTATGTATCCCGAAGTGGCGCACGGAGCAGGTCTTGCCGCTTTATGGTGCAGCTGGGCAAGATATGTGTACAGCGCAAATATTCCAAGGTGGACGCAGTATGCCGCTAATGTGTGGAACCTTGACGTTGACTACGAACACCCAGAAAGAACTATAGAAGCTGCGATAAATATGCAGGAGCAGTATTATAAGTCCATAGGTATGCCCACAAATCTCAAGGTCTTGGGCGTAAAAGAGGAAGACCTTGAAAAGCTTACGCTTAACTGCACAAGAAACAGAACAAGAGAGCTGCCCGGTTACAAGACCTTGGGCTATGACGATATTCTGAACATCTACAAAATGGCGTATAATGCAGATTGAGCGGTCAATACTGCCGATAAATGGAAATGCTTGGTGAACAGCATTAATAGCCTTGACGTTAAATTTATAGTTGCATATTGCCCCCGTTTGCAGAATAAACGGGGGTTTGGTGCATATTGACAAAATTGCTTCGTTATAATTGTGTGGTATTGCCTAAAAGGTTTGTTTGAACTATACAAAAAAGTTAGATTATATATTAAATTTTTGGGAAAATATTGAATAGTACAAAAAAATATGATAAAATAAAAATAATGCCATAAAAGGCTGTCATACAGTCTTTGTACGGTGTGTCTTATACTAATTCCAAATCAACCTATAGACAAATCCTCGGATATAATAATCCAATTCTGCGTCAGGCTCCCTTGAAAGGCGACAAGCCTTCCTGCGGTCGCCTTCCTTGACTTGGATTATTCTATCTGTCGGCTTTGTCTATAGAACGATTTGGAATTAGTATTAAACGGAAAAAATAAATGGAGGGGTTTGAAAATGCGTAAATTAATGCAAAAGGGCTCAAAATTACTTGCGTTTTTTGTTGCTCTGGCAATGACGTCGCTTTTTTGTCTCGACGGGTCATTTGCAATTGAAACAAATGCTGAAACGATACTGTCGGCAGCACAAATTGTTGAAGAAATGGGAGTCGGCTGGAATCTGGGAAACTCCCTTGACGCTTTCGGCGCAGGCAGCATTTCCGGACATGAAACCTACTGGGGCAATCCCGTTGTTACCGAAGACCTTATAAAGGCTGTAAAAGCCAAGGGCTTCAATACTGTCAGAGTGCCCGTAACGTGGTATGAGCATATCACGGTAAGCGGCAGCACATATACGATCGACACGGCTTGGCTCGCAAGAGTAAAGCAAGTCGTTGACTATGCCTACAACAACGGAATGTACGTTATCCTTAACATTCATCATGAAGATTGGATAAACCGTTCTGATTTTAATAGCAGCTATACCGCAATGTCTACAGAACTGAAGCAGGTGTGGACGCAGATAGCGTCGTACTTTTCCGATTACGGTCAGCGCCTTATTTTTGAGGGAATGAACGAACCCCGTGCGGTAGGCAATGATAGCATAAATCAATGGACAGGAAATTCGGCTTGCTATGATGTAGTCAACAAGCTGGACGCCGATTTCATAAGCACGGTGCGCTCTGTTGATTCGCCATATAAAACCAACCGTCTGCTTATGGTTCCGGGATATGCGGCAAGCGGCGACTACGGGATATATTCAAGCCTTGATAAGGATCTTTTCAGCGATCCTTATGTTGCTGCGTCCGTTCACGCCTACAAGCCATATGATTTTGCTATGAATGATGAAGCAGACCATTCGGATTTTTCATCGGAATACAAGGCACAGCTTGACGGCATTTTCGGCGACCTGCGCTCATTCTTTACACAGGATGACATTCCCGTTGTTATCGGCGAATTCAGTACTTCAAATTACGGATATACAGCTGCAAGAGTTGACTGGGCAGAATATTATATGACCCTTGCCAAGGAGATAGGTGCAGCCTGCGTTCTCTGGGATAATAACGCAGAAACCAACAGCAGCAACCCGAGCGAGGCTCACGGCTATATAAACAGAAGCAATAACACATGGTACAGCGCAAGCGAAAGTGTTGTCAACAAGCTTATTTCGGTAAGAAATGACAACAGCATCATCTGGGGAAGCAAGAGTTCCTATCCTTTGTACCCTCATGAGAACTTTTCTTCCGGTACGGCTGTTAATCTTAGCGGCGCAGTTATGAATACGTCCGGAATGAGCGGATTTACAAGCGGAACGGAGCTTGCAATAAAGTATACTTCGGATATTTCCCTAAAAATTGCGCTTATGAACGGTTCATACCAAGGTTGGACCGAGCTTTCACCCTATGATTTTACTTATACGGATTCTTATACGATCGCGTATGTAAAATATGATGATATTTACGGCGCATGGAACGGCGCAAACGGCGACCTTGCATACATAAAAGTAATTGATTCTGATTATAATGATGTATCCTGCAGCGTTATGGTACTGAATGTTAAGGCGTCACATACCCATACTCTTGCAGATAAATATTCCTCCGATGCAACAGGACATTGGTACGCTTGCTCCGGCTGCAGCGAAAAGGTAA
>JBJEQN010000063.1:37530-54436 GCA_051881775.1 Oscillospiraceae bacterium
CGAAGGCGAAAAGACATACAAGTGTACAAAGTGCAAGTATGTTATCAGAACAGAATCTATTACAAAACTTGATCATTCCCATGATCTTGCAGCCACATACTCCTCCGATGCAACAGGACATTGGTACGCTTGCTCCGGCTGCAGCGAAAAGGTAAACTTTGAGAAGCATACCGAGGACAGCGGAACGATAACAAAGCAGCCTACCGAAACCACCGAAGGCGAAAAGACATACAAGTGTACAAAGTGCAAGTATGTTATCAGAACAGAAGCTATTGACCCTGACGGTGACGATGAACTGCATCTGGATGTTGATAAAAACAGAGTAAGTTTGGGATATGGACATAGTGCATATATAACCGAAAATGGGGATCTATATATGTGGGGACGTAATGATTATGGTCAGCTTGGAGACGGCACTTATATTGACAAAGATACACCGGTAAAAATAATGAGTAATGTATCTCAGGTTAGCCTTGGCTTTAATCATAGTGCATGTATAACCACTAATGGAGATTTGTATACATGGGGATATAATGGAAGCGGTCGACTTGGTGACGGAACATCATTATATTTAACTCCAAGTAAGTCTTCGCCACAAAAAATAATGAGTAATGTCGCTCAGGTTAGTCTTGGTTGGGAGCATAGTGCATGTATAACCACAAGCGGTGATTTGTATACTTGGGGAGATAATAGCTACAATCAGATTGGAGATGGTACTAACGATAAATGGTTTTCACCTTTGAAAATAATGAGCAATGTAGTTCAGATAAGTGTTGGAAATTATCATAGTGCATGTATAACCGCAGATGGTGAGCTGTATATGTGGGGACGCAATGGTTACGGTCAGCTTGGCAACGGCGCTACAACATCCTACCATATACCAGAAAGAATAGCGACTAATGTATCTCAGGTCATTCTTGGAGGTAACCACAGTGCATATATATCCCAAAACGGTGATCTGTATATGTGGGGACGTAATTATTTTAGTCAGCTTGGAGACGGCGCTACAACAGACTGCTATACACCGAAAAAAGTAATGAGTAATGTGTCTCAGGTCAGCCTTGGAGGTGATTATAGTGCATATATAACCGTAAATGGTGATCTGTATACATGGGGATGTAATTATTATGGTCAGCTGGGCGATGGTACTACAGTACACAAAGATAGCTTGGTAAAAATAAAGAGTAATGTAGCTAAGATCATTCTTGGAGACAGGCATAGTGCATGTATAACCACAAGCGGTGAGTTGTATACATGGGGATGGAATGAATATGGTCAGATTGGAGACGGTACTACAACAGACAAAACCAAACCGGTAAAAATAACCATTTATGAAAATGGAGCCCCTGTAACCGTCTATGACGGCACAGAAACCAAAACCTTCGATACCCTTACAGCAGCCCTGACAGCATATAAAACATCAACAAAAGCCCTCACAATAACCCTTAACAAAGACGCAGACGTAAAGACCATTTCACTTCCCACCAAGGCAGCAAGCATAACAATAACAGGCAGCGGCGCACTTAACGTCAACGCTGCAAGCATATCTATCCCTGCAAATACCAAAATTGACGTTGCTCTTAACGGAACAAACGCAAAACCCCTTGCAGTAAAGGTGTCCGCAGGCAAAACTCTTGACATTAACAGCGAAACAAGCAATATCGGCGCAGTAAGCGGTACAAAAACATCCGTACTGAATGTAAACGCCGATATGACCGCTGCAAGCCTTGCAACCTTCGGTGAAGTGAATATTGCAAGCGGCAAAGCACTTACCGTAACAGGCAAAATAACAGCAGTTACGACCCTTAACGGTAAGGTCATACTTCCCACAACAGCAGCTTCTGCAGCGGTAACAACAATAGAAACCGCAGAAATTATCCTTACAGACGGAAATCTTGCAAAGGTAACCGTAAACGACGTAACAGAAAGCCTTACTGTTAACGTTGTAAATGCAAACGGTGAAACAGTAACACTTGCAAGCGGAACAACGATCCTTTATACAGCAGGAAAAACAGATTACACAGGCAAGGTAACCATTGCAAACAAGACTTCAACGGGACTTGACCTTACAGCGTTCCTCTATACAAAGGAGATAAAAGCGGAATATGCAGGCGCAGTTACCCTTTATGACGGAACAGAGTACAAAGCATATCCCAATGTGACCCTTCCTCTTGCGGCAATGAAGGATGTGACAAAGGATTATGTGCTTATCCTTAATGAGGACATAAGCGCAGCAAAAATTACTCTCCCCACAAAGGCAAATTCCCTTACCATTAAGAGCGCAAACGCATATGATGTGAAAACTCTCAGCCTTACGGGAGTAACGTCATTGTCTGCAAGGATACCTCTTACGCTTGAAAACGTAAGAATTGAAAGCACAAGATCATTCTCATTAAGCGCATCAAAGGATCTTAACCTTGACAACTTCAATTCCGAAAGTATTTCAGCAATAAAGGGCGGCTCAAAGTTCAGGCTCACAATGGGAGAAACAGAGCTTCAATACGTTTCAAACACCAAAACAGGCGAAATATCTTCTCCTGCAGTATCAGGCTTCGGAACAATTGACCTTAACGCACCGTTCAAGGTCGGCAAAACATTTACAACATTAACTATTGACCTTGGTGCATCGGCTGAACTTACAGTACCGGGAACAAAATCAACAGTATCCACAAAGACGCTTTACGGTGAAGAAGGTTCAGTGATAAAATTTGAAACAGGCTTTACTCCCGTAAGGATAACAGGAACAACAGCAGATTTCGTAACAGGTAAGATAAAGCTCAAAGCAGACGGAACAATTTCCGAAAGCACAGTTCTTTTCACAACAAAGACTGTAGGAAACGGAGTATTTGATGTAACGGAGATACAGCCGTTTGATGCGACAGTTGACTATACCATGGCGATAATAAGCGGAAAAGCGTATATCAGACCGATAGCACTTGACCTTGACGGTACAAAGTATGCTCTTTGGACAGATGTCATAGCTGCAATTGAAGCGGCAAAAGCAAGCACAGCCGATTACACCGTAACATTGCTTGATGATTACAATATAGGCGGAGCAATGAAACTTCCCAAGGCAGGAACCTATGGCAGTCTTACCATAACCTCCGATAACAAGACACTCAGCTTCACGGGAAATGTTACTTCCACAGGTGCGCTTAATATCGTAAACACAAGCCTTGATTCCGCAAAGAACGGCGTATCCGCAAAGTATACGGTAAGCGCAGGAAAATATCAGTTCTGCGCAGAAAATGTTGACTTTAACCTTGCAAGCGGATTAAGCGCAACGGGAGATGTAACGCTTAAGAACGTGACATTGAACGGCACAATTAAAGCAGGCATACTGACTCTTAACGGAACAAATACGGTTCTCGGAACAGTTTCGGCTTACGAGCTTAATTCAACGGAAAGCGGAACGGTGCTGAATATTCTGAACAATTCCAAGGGTGTTATTAGCGTAACAAAGAATGGCATAACAGAAGGCTCCGAGGAAATTACCCTCAGACTTGTAAATGCAGACGGAAGTGCTGCAGCTGCAGAAAATGGAGCAATTATTGCATCAAGCTTCAAGGGCAGCTATGACGGACAGCTTAAACTCAGCACGGACAACGGAATCTTCAATATCGTTCTTACCGCCAAGGGCAAGCTTGTTCTTGCGTCCGAAGCATTAAATTCCACCGACGCTCTTGATGAAGAATCGGAAACGGAAGAAGAGGAAGAAAGTTCTGAAGATGAGGAATCGGAAGAAGATGAGGACACTTCCGATGATACGACCGAAGAAGAGGACGACACTTCCGAGGGTGACGAAGATAATGGTGAAGAAGGCGAAACTTCCGAAGGTGATGAAGATACGTCCGAGGAAGATGACGGAACAGATGACAGCAGTGATGAAACCGAAGGTGATGAACCCGTAAGTGATGAAACTGACGGTGATACTTCCGATATGACGATTGAATAAAGCATAAAACAGCTAACCCCCTCCGGCAGTATAAATAAATACCGCAGGAGGGGATTTTTAGACATTTTTAAATCGTGACGGAGTTATACCTTCATAGCGTTTGAACAGCTTGCAGAAGTAGCTTGCGGTGCAGAAGCCTGTTTCGGCGGCGATCTCTTCTATGGTTTTATCCGAACCTGTCAGAAGCTCCTTTGCCGCCTGTATACGGCGCTTGGCGATATATTCCATAGGGCGTGAGTTCAGAGTGTTTCGGAAAAGCAGGCAAAGATACTGCTTCGACACTCCCGATACTGCACAAAGCTCGTTCATTGTAATGGGCGAAGCATAGTTGAAATTGATATAGTCAACGGCTTTCATAAGTGCGGTATTCGGAGCGCCCGATGTTCCTTCGGCTGAGATAAGACGGTAAAACTCAATGAGAAAATCGTACAAATACCCCGAGGCTCTGTAGTTGCCGAAAACGTTGTCCGCCCGTATGGCTTCGTGCATTTTTCTGAAAATATGTTCAAGCATTTTTACCTCTTTAAGCTCATAGACCAGAGGCTTTTCAAGACCGAAATGCTTTAAAATATCGTTTGCGGCGTACCCGGACGGCACTACCCAGTGTATGTCCCACACATCACCCTCCGGATAATACTCATGTGGGTAAAATGCAGGCATAAATATGGCTGTATAAGGCGGAATGTGTATTTTTTCGCCGTCAAGAAGCAGCGTTCCGCTCCCTTTTGTGCAGTATAATATCTGCGGACAGGGATAACCCTCCGTTCTGATGATGTGATCCTGACAATGCTGCTGACCCATATTGAGAAGATAAACAGGCAGTTCCTTTTCATTCCTTATAATAGGATAGTCACAGAAAAACAAAATATTTCACTTCCATATTCATATTGTTATATAATGATAATATCATTTATTGACGGAACAGTCAAGCGGATATATAATTAGAAAAAATTAAAGCCTTTCCGCTTGAATATTAAGGAGAAAAATTATGGATATTTCAAAAATTGCCGTACCCGGCTCGCCTAAAAGTCATATGATATACCACGAAGACCCTCAGCAGCTTCACATTGGCACACTTGAAAAGCATTGCTATTTCATTCCCTTCGGCGCAGAGGAAAACCCCTTTGACGACAGGGAAAATTCAAGCCGTTTTGAACTTCTGAACGGGGAGTGGGATTTCAGATACTATGACAGCATTATTGATATGGAGGACGATTTTGTTTCCGCTGCCTTTGAGAAGAAAATACCCGTGCCCTCCAACTGGCAGCTTCACGGCTATGACAAGCCCCAGTACACAAATGTGTGCTATCCCATACCATACGACCCTCCCTTTGTGCCCGATGATATTCCCGTGGGCGTTTACAGCTGCAGCTACAGCTATACCCCAAACGGACTTGACAGGATACTTGTTTTCGAGGGCGTTGACAGCTGCGTATATCTTTATGTCAACGGCAAATTTGCAGGCTATTCGCAGGTTTCCCACAGCGCCTCCGAATTTAATATAACGCCGCTGCTTCGTGAGGGCGAAAACAACATCACCGCAGCCGTTCTGAAATGGTGTGACGGAACATATCTTGAAGATCAGGACAAGTTCAGATTATCGGGTATTTTCCGTGATGTGTACGTTCTGTCACGCCCACAAAAGCGCCTTGAAAATTATATTGTCAGAACGGATATTTCCGCCGATCATTCTTCCGCAAAGTTGGTTTTCACACCTTACGGCTGTGACGTAAGCGCAAGGCTTGCCGATAAGGACGGAAATGTTATCGCAGAATTTTCTGCAAAGGACGGCGAAACTGTTTCCGCAGAAATAAGCGCTCCCGTTTTGTGGTCTGCGGAGAAGCCGTATCTTTATGAGCTGACAATATCCGCAGGGGATGAAGTTATTGGCGAAAAGGTGGGCTTCCGCAAAATATCCGCTGAAAACGGCGTTGTAAAGATAAACGGCAGAGCGGTGAAGTTCAAGGGCGTGAACCGTCACGACAGCTACCCCGACACAGGCTATTATGCTTCCGTTGAGCAGATGAAAAAGGATATTGTACTTATGAAAAAGCACAATGTCAACGCCGTGAGAACCTCCCATTACCCCAATTCTCCGCTGTTTTACAGGCTTTGCGATGAGTACGGATTATACGTTATCGACGAAGCGGATATGGAATCCCACGGCTGTGTTGAGGTGTACAACGATTTCAAATGGAGCAAGGGATATAACGGTATTGCTCTGCTTGCTTCGGACGAGCGCTTCAAAAAGGCTATAACCGACCGTGCGGAATCACTTGTAAAACGTGATATAAACCGCCCCTGCGTTGTTTTCTGGTCTCTTGGCAACGAAAGCGGCTACGGCACAAATATGCTTGCGGCAGGTGAGCTTGTAAAAGCCTTGGACGATACACGCCTGCTCCATTACGAAAGCACCCACAAGCTGGACGATACCTCAGATGCGGTACTGGACGTTGTTTCGGAAATGTACACTTCTCCCGAGGATATGATGAAGTTTCTTGAAAAAGAGGATGAAAAGCGCCCCTTTATCCTCTGCGAATACTGTCACGCTATGGGCAACGGACCGGGCGATCTGGAGGATTATCACAACATTTTTTACTCCTACGAGCGCTTCTGCGGCGGCTTTGTGTGGGAGTGGAGCGACCACGCTTTTCCTCTGGGAACAACTGCGGAGGGCAGGGTAAAGTACGGCTACGGCGGAGATTTTGGCGAAAAGCATAACGACGGCAATTTCTGTATGGATGCTCTTACTTATCCCGACAGAACGCCTCATACGGGACTTCTTGAACTAAAACAGGTCTACCGTCCCGTCCGCATAGTGAAAGGGGAAGCTGACGGCAGCTTTATTTTCGGAAGTACCCTTGAATTTGAAAATGCAGGAGATATTCTTGACTGCCGCTATGAGATAACATATGACGGCGGCGTTCTTGCGGAAGGTACCGTTGCTTTTGACCTGCCGCCTATGGGCAGCGCTGAAGTTTTTGTTCCGCAGGCAGCCGGAAATTTTGCTTCGGAGACCTATATCCGCTTTATATTTACGGCAAAAAACGACACGCTGTTCTGCGAAAAGGGATATGAAATCTGCTTTGACCAGATAATGCTTTGCAAGGGCGAAAAAGCTGCACATATCACGAAAAACAGCACAGATATTTCCCTTGAAGATACCGCATTTTTTGTAAACATAACCGCAGGGAACGCTGCTTACCGCTTTAACAAAAGGCTGTCGGAGTTTGATTCAATAAAGTGCGGCGGCAAAGAGTTGCTTGACAGACCAATGTCCTTCAATTTCTTCCGTGCGCCCGTTGACAACGATGTTATGAAGGGCGACTGGTACAGAGCGCACCTTAACGATTATACCGTGAAAAATTACGGCGTAACTGCAAAAGAAACAGAGGTCGGCGCAGAAATTTCTCTCAGGCAGTCCTTTGGCTGGAGCATACATCAGCCCTTTGCCTATATGGACGTTAAGTACACTATCTCAGCTGACGGACTTGACATTGACTGCAAAGCGGAATTTTCAAACAAGGTGACCTTCCTGCCCCGTTTCGGAATAAGGTTGTTTATGCCAAAAGCCTTTGACAGGGTGGAATACTTCGGCTATGGTCCCTATGAAAGCTATATCGACAAGCATCAGGCAGACTATATGGGCAATTTCTCGGCAAAGATAAGCGATATGCACGAGGATTATATCCGTCCCCAGGAAAACGGTTCACATTACGGCTGTAAGCATATGACCGTTACCGACGGCGAAACAAGGGTAAGATTTACCGCAGCTGAGGACTTTTCCTTTAACGCTTCGGAGTACACTCAGGAAGAACTTGCGGCAAAGCGGCATAATTTCGAGCTTGAAAAGTGTGCAAGCAATGTTATCTGCGTTGACGGAAAAATGGCAGGCGTAGGCTCAAATGCCTGCGGTCCCGCTCTTGCGGAAAAATACCGCCTGCCGCTGCCTGTTGCTTCGGCGCAGCTGCATATTGAAATTTATGACAGAAAGGAAAAATAATGTATGAGTAAAAAAATAATAGCTTTAATGCTGTCTGTTGTTATGTCGGCAGCACTTTCGGCTTGCGGAACTGCGTCTGCCGAAGAACATATCCCCACAGCGCAGGAGGTCGCTCAGGATATGGGCATCGGTCTGAACCTCGGCAACACAATGGAGGCGTACAACGCTTCCGGCTGTGAAAAGATAACCTACGAGTGGATACCTGTGGTTGGAGATAATACTCCCCGTGACTATGAGACCTGCTGGGGAGCGGTGGAGACAACGCAGAAGGTCATTGACGGTATTAAGTCGGAGGGCTTCAACACCGTGCGCATACCTGTTTTCTGGGGCAATATGATGGAGAATGACGGTACATACACCATAAACTCCGATTATATCGCAAGGGTCAAGGAGATCGTTGACTACTGTCGGAATGACGGACTTTATACGGTCATAAACATTCACCATTTTGACGAATTCATCATCCGCCGCAATTCCACGGAAGAATGCAGTAAGATCTTCACCCATTTATGGACGCAGATAGCCGAATATTTCAAGGATTACCCCTACACCCTTGTATTTGAAGGATATAACGAATACCTTGGCGGAAATCAGTTTGACGCAAACGGAAATTTAGCCGAGCTGCCCAAAAAGGACGCATATAAAATGACCAACACTCTTAATCAGGCGTTTGTTGACGCAGTAAGAGCCACGGGCGGAAACAACGGAGAACGTGTGCTTATCGTTTCGGGCTACTGGACAAATATTGACAACACCACTTCTCCCGAATTTGTTATGCCGACTGATACGGTCAGCGACAGACTTATGGTGTCGGTGCATTACGTTGATAATATGATGTACTGGATAAACAAAATAGGCGGCGAGGACTGGATAAAATACACCGATTCCCAGATAGAACTGCTTGACAAGGCGTTTTTATCAAAGAATATCCCCGTATTTATGGGCGAGACCTCCGTTAACTATCCTGCTTCAAACTTTGACGGAAATGCGGTGCATAAAACTTCCTCCGAATGTGTTGAGATAGTTCTTGACAAGCTTACCGACAAGGGTATAGTACCCGTTATCTGGGATACAAACGACAATTTTTACTCACGCACGGAATACAGGATAAAGTCCGATGCCGACAGAAAGGTAATAAAGAAAATATCCAAAAAGGTGAACAATAAGTAAGAGGAGGAAATTCTATGAAAAAAGCAATTTTGTTGATATTGGCAGCGGCAATGATGCTTTCCGCCGCTTCCTGTGCTTCGGATCCCTCTGTTTCAGCCGAAGCTGCAATAGTAAAAAAGACGGTTACAGAAACCTCTGCGACAGTATCTGAGGCGGAAAAAAAGAGTGATATGCGTGATATAACAACTATGGAACTTGTGAAAGAAATGGGCTACGGCATAAACCTCGGAAATACCTTTGAAGCCTGCGGTGACTGGATAAACGGCAAAACCCCCAATGATTTTCAGCAGGCTTGGGGAAGTCCCGTTATTACAAAGGAAATAATACAGACCTATGCCGACGCAGGCTTCGGTGTGCTTCGTATTCCGGTTGCTTGGTCAAATATGATCTCCGACGACGGAAAATACACTATTGCTCCCGAATACATCGACCGTGTGAAGGAGGCAGTTGACTGGACGCTTGACTCGGGAATGTACGCTATAATAAATATACATTGGGACGGCGGATGGGTAAACGAATTTCCCGAAAATAAGGAAGAGAGCATGAAACGCTTTACCGTTATGTGGACTCAGATAGCCGCAGCCTTTGAGGACTATCCCGATACACTTATGTTTGAAGGTCAGAATGAAGAGCTTGGCTGGGAAAGCATTTGGAATCCCTGGAGCGGAACGGAAGAACAGAAAAAGGAATCCTATGCCCTTGTAAATGAGGTCAATCAAGCCTTTGTTGATACTATCCGTGCAGGCGGCGGAAACAATCCTCAGCGTCATCTGCTTATTTCAGGCTACAACACGGGAATTGACCGTTCCTGCGACCCACTGTTCAAAATGCCCGATGACCCTGCAGGAAGAATGGCACTTTCCGTTCATTACTATACGCCCTCTACACTGTGTATTCTCGATAAGGACGCAAGCTGGGGCAAGGCTATCACCGAATGGGGCAGTGCAAAGGATATAAAAGAGCTTGAAACAAATATGAATATGCTGAAGGAAAGCTATATCGACAAGGGTATTCCCGTCATTGTCGGTGAGTACGGTTGTTTTGGCGATAATAAAAAGCGTGAAGTTAAAGAAAACTGGATGCTTACAGTATCAAAAGCAATGTATGATATTGGTGCTTGTCCTGTATTATGGGATACTCCCGGCGGAGAATGTGACCGTGAAAATGCAAAATTCAGTGACCCGGATTTTATTAAAAAGCTTATTGAACCTGCCAAAAAACAATAAATACCGTAGGATTTCCCTATAGGGAACCTCTAAAAACCTCCTTCTTGGCAAATTTTCTATGACTTTGTCCGTCTTCTGCGTTAACAAACCTTGTAATACATCAAGTATTACTGCGGTTTGTTGCCTTGAAGCCTGACAAAGTCAATAACGAAAATTTGCTCAAGTCCCGGTTTTTAGAGAACCCCTATAGACAAATATCCCCGACAGAAGGTACACTCTGTCGGGGAATTTTGTTTTATGCAAAAATGTTCAGAACGGAGCGGTGATAGTTCTGCATCTGTCCGAAAACGCTCTGCTGTGTCTGAGTGAGTATCTGATGCTTTGTGTAGTCGGCATACTGCTTTGCCATATCGGCGTCTCTCATGCGTGATTCTGCCGCAGTAAGATTCTCGATGTAATTGGTATTGTTGTTCAGCGAGTGGAGAGAATGGTTTTCATTTGCTCCCGTTAATGCTCTTACCATAGAAAGCTTACTGTTTGCGCCTTCAAGACGGTTTATGGCTTTTGCCGCTCTTTCGGCGGTGGATATACCCGTGGTGTTGATACGCATAAGATGCTCGTCAATTCTTGCTTTCTGGTACAGGATATAACTGTCTGTGCGGCGGCCTGTGTGAATACCTATCTCGGTATCGCTGTCACGGCCTGTTCCGCCGTAGATAAGGCTGTCAGCGGCGTTTCCCGTGAACTTGTTAAATACATAGTCGCCGTTTTCGGTGGTATAGAACATTAAATGACCGTTTCTTTCGCCTGCTCTTACAATACTTCCCATACTTTCGAGCCTGTTATTAAGTTCCGTGGTAAGTTCATCAAGGTTGTATGTTCCGTGAGGAATGCTTACGCTGTAGGGAACGCCGTCAAGCTCAAAGCCGATAGTGTCGTTATCGCTTGAAATAACTATGCCGTCGGAAAGATCGGGCTTGCCGAGGAAAACTGTAGGCTGGGGAGAACGTGTTGCGTCATAGAAAATTCTGTATGCGGAACTTCCTCTTACGCCGTCAATAATTGCGGTTACAGAGTCTTTTTTGCCGTCCTCGGGGAGCTTGCACCATAAAACAAGCTTATCGGAGCTGGAAATACCTGTGTTGTTTTCGGGAACGCCAAGCTCGCTGAGTCCGATAGACGCATTAAAGAAATCGGCAGGGAACTTCTGTCCCGAAGGGTCGGTGAGCTTTGCTATCTCGGCACGTCCGGCTTTTTCGATAGCATCTGCAAGCTCATCCGAAGTATAGTCGCCTGCAGGAATATTGAATTCCACCTTATAAACATTTCCGTCATAGTTAAGGTCAAAAACAACGCCGTCGTTAAGTCCTGTGTAAATGGTAACATTCTTGCCGGAGGATATTTCATCTTCATTTTCGGGTTCAAGGGTGTTTCTTCCAACAATATACGATACCTTGCTGCCCGATGATGTTCCTGCGGTCTCTTTGTGAATAGAAACAGAAGAATAGCTTGCGTTCTGGAACACCTTGTCAAAAAGTCTTCCCTCAAAATTGCTTATTGAACGTGTGTCGGAAGGACCGAAGCCGACTATGCTTATATAACCGTTTGAAGCAGTGACCGTAAGCTGGTCGGGACCGAGCTTTCCGTCTATGGCAGTCCGGAGAGCGGCTGCAAGCGTATCGGCGGTATAAGAGCCTGCAGGAACGGTAATATCGGCTGTTCCCGAAACAAGGTTTCCGCCTGCTTCAACAGAATATTCAAAGGACATTTTGTTGTCATAGTCGTGTATTTCTATGGTGTTTATTTTGTTCTTGCCCGTAATAGCGCAGCGGCGGTCTATCCTTGTTACTGTGTTTTCCTTTGCAACGTTTCTCGGACGCTTGAAAACGGGAGAATTGTTTGAACTGCTCATGGAAATGCTTTGCGAGCTGCCCTTTCCGTCGGTCACCATAGTAAGGGAAGAGCCTGAAACGGAAACGGTAAGTCCGCTGCCTGCAAATCCTGTCTGCAGCTGTGTAAGAATATCATTCATGCCTGCTGTGCCGGTATATTTGCCTTCGTTAAGGTCAAACTCAACGTCAGTGCCGTTTATTGTAAGAGCAACGTGCTTGTTGGAAGGGGTTATCTCAAGACCGCTGCCTGAGAACAGCGAGCTGAAATAGCTGTTAGTGATAGTCGCAGGATAAATTACCAGATTTGCATCGGCGTCAACAGTACCGCCGCTTCCGACGGGAGCCTTGCTGATATATTCGTCAAGACGGGAAGAACCGTCCATATCGCTGAGAGAATATCCGTCGCCGCCCTTGACGGTCCGGAACACAAGACCCTTGTCTGCTCCGCTTGAAACATAGCTTACGGAAATAATGCTGCTGAGAGAAGGGTCTGCGGCAATAATATCGCTTATTTTGGAAGCTGCTTCTGCCGGAGTATTATAGGTACCGTCGGGAATAATTATGGTAATATCTCTTGTTCCGTCCTCGGGGGAGGTGTATTTGAAGGTGAGGGTATTGTTTGCGGAGGTAACGGTCATAGGGAAATGGCTGTCAAATCCGGCAGCGACCATCTTGGCAGGGTTTTCGATCTTTCCTGTTGCAGGGTTGTAATAGGGATTGCCGTCTGTTGCGCTTACGACCTTTGTTTTGTATATGTCGCAGGTGCTTGACGCATTTATGCTGACAGTTCCGCTTTCGGCAGCAGGACCTCTGAATACAAGAGCCTTTCCGCTGCTTTCTGCAGTGACCGAGGTTTTTGCGGTACCGCCGTCGGCTGCTGCGATCTTGGCGTTAAGCTCTGCCGCAAGCTCATCGGCAGATGTATATGTTTTGTGAGTAAGAGTTATATCGTAATTTGTTGCGCCTGCTTTGAAGATAAGCCTGTCGTTTGAATCGTCCACGGTATAAGGAAGCTGAGAAGCCACGTTTGGAACGGTAAGAGAAGAGGGAACATAAACTCTGTTGTGTTCAATGTCAACAACAGCGTCAGAACGACCTGCAAGGCTGTTTTTGTATGCGGAATAGGACATTGTGCAGTTTCCGCAGGATATTTTCGCAGCTGTACCCTTTGAAGCAGTCGTTATTACAAGGCTGTTTCCGTTCAGCGACGCAGACGCCGACGAACCGAGACCTGCATTTATTGCAGAAAGAGCCTGTTCCTTTGTGGAACCCTTGGGTACGAGAATATCAAAGTTTGAAGTTCCGTTTTTGTCCGTAATGGAAAGGGTAAGCTCAATATCTCTCCGTGAAACGCCGTCTGCCGTAAACTGTGTCATTACGTTGGGCATAGTCATTTCTGCCGGAAATTCCTCAACGTTTTCATCTCCGACAAAGGATTCTCCGTTGTCTATCTCTACCTCATAGCCGTTTTTTATGGAAGGGGTGACCTTGTTGTAAATAATATAATTATCCTGCCTCTGAGCAGTCGAAGAGGTATGGTCAACATAGGTTACGGCATTTACGGAAGAACCGGAGGTGGAAGTAACGGCAGGCTTGCCTGAGGGCATTGTTCCCGAAGAGCTTTCATAGGTCTCTTCCTTGCCCTGTACAATGGTGTAGTTGTCGGTGTAATACACGCCTGCAATAAGTCTGCTGTAGGCGGACGCAGATGAAGAAGCCGAGATGGAGCTTATATCCGCACCTTCAAATTCAACTGCAGAGAGAGTGAGATTTTTTCCTACGGTAAATTTTATCTTGTCGGCAAGGTCGGGGTATGACGATGCAACAGAATCATTGAGAGCGTTCTGCAATGACGAAGCATTGTATGTTCCTGCTGCAAGGGTTATATTTACGGTTTTAGCGCCGCTGTCCGTTTGAAGAGTGAAGCTGAGTTCATTTTCATCGGCAGGGATAACGATCTCCGTGTCAAGAGTTTTATTTGAAGTAAGAGAAGCAGGGGTAAACTGCGAGGTCACCTGCGAAGGAGCAAGCTTGTTCAGATTGCCCGAATCAAAAAGGTCATAGACCATAAACGGGCTTGGAGCAGCGCTTTCAACGAGGTCAACATTACACTTGTCTCCGTATTGCTCGGACTTTATTTCAAGAGTTCCCGAAACGCTTATTTCTGCGGTAAAGGGCAGGTCGTCGCCAAGCTGTTCGTTTATCCTTGCGGCAAGGTCAAGGGGAGTGGAGTATGTTTTTTCATTTTCGCCGTCATCAAGCAGGCTGACCGTAACTCTGCGGCTTTCAGCGCTTCCGTTGTCGCCGTACCATTTCAGGTCAAGGGTGAAATAATCGTTTCTGCCTCTGATTATTTCCAACCCTGTATCAATGACCTTCTTTCCCGAAAGAACGGATTGAGTGTTGTTTGTATATCCGTAGCAGGCAATATCATAAATGGGTGAGGATCTGTTATCCATTTTAATAAAGTTGCCCGAAAGTCCCGTGATAGTTTCTGTGCTTGCAAGACCGATGATCTTTCCGCCGTCCTTGTTTGTTTCGGGAACGGCGCGTACATTTCCGGGAATGCCTGCTGCTGTGATCTTGTCGTTGATATGGTCGATAAGCTCGCCTCTTGTATATCTTCCGGGGTCAAGGGTAATGGAATACATCGTATCGTCATTTCCGAGACGGAAGGACATAACATCGTTTTCGCCGCTGTATATCTGGAGCCTTGCATTGTCCGACTGAAACACCGTTACGCCCAGGAGATAACCGTCGGAGGAACCGATCTTTGCATCGTAGAAAAGGCTTGCGCCCGGTCCGCCTATATAGTCAAGACGTCCGGGTTCCACCTGCATTGTAAATTGATCATCTTCATTCAGACCAATGATAAGGTTAGGCGCATTGTTGTAAAGATCTGTGTCTATCAGATCGGCAAGCTCATCTGCTTCATATGTGCCGTAAGGAACGGTTATTGTATATTCCTTCTGAACGCCGTCAACGCTGTAGCCTATAATAAGGGGCATATTGCTGTCGTTTATTTCAACAGGCTTGCTGTGGACGACAACGCCTTCTTTAAGTCCGTATGCCTGCATATGCTTTTCAAAAAGGGGAACGCCGTTAAAGTGTGCGGTATCGGTGATCTGACCTATTTCATCAAGGAGCTGCTGATATTCGCAGTCAATTGCGTCACGGTCAAGGTCGCAGTAGGTACCGTTGGCAGACTGAACAGCAAGCTCTTCAAGACGGTGGAGGATATTGTGTATCTCCTGTGCGGAACCGTCCTGAGTGTGAAGATAGCTTATACCATCGTTAATGTTTTTGGTGCCTTGTTCAAGTCCTGCAATGATGGCTCTTGCTTTTTCTGAGATAGCAAGATGGGCAGCATCGTCAGCGGCACGGTTTATCTGATAGCCGCTTGAGAGCTTTTCGAGAGTTTTCTGTAGCTTTGTAGATGTCTTTTTCTTGCTGTTGAGCAGAAAATCCGAGCCCGTAAGATTATGTATCGTCATTGCAGCACCCCCTTTTTGGCATAACAATATAAAACGTTAAACGCTTACAATATATTTATCGTCATATTTTGCCGAAACTTTAGCTTTTTTGGTATCAGATAATTTAATTTTCACACTTTTAAATTATTTACCTGATATTTGCAGATAAATATGTGAAAACAGGCGTTTTTTGTTGCTTTATACCGAATTTTAACGTATATTATTGTAAAAAAGCAATTATTATGGTATAATATGAGTTATAAATAATGTGTTTTAATGATCTTATGGCATAACCTCGCAGAATTTGTGTTTGTACCGAACAAACGGAGGCGGATATTTATGGAAGGTATTGATTTTACTGCAAATAAGAAAACTTCGGGAAAATGGGCATGGCTCGTTTATTCGCTCTGCACAGTCATAATGCTGATAATGACCTATTTCAGCCGGTGGGCAGAGTGGGTGTTTGTTATGCTGGGAGTACATTTTGCCGTGCTAAGCGTACTGACCTTTCACCCGAAGGTAAGCGTTAAGGTGCAGTCGTCTTTTTTGATGATACTGTCGTTCCAGAATATTTTTGTGTGCAGTCTTATGGAGGAAAACCTGTATAATTCGATACCTGTTTTTCTCGGAGCGGCGATACTGATAGCAGTTTATAAAAATATGCGGCTGCTTTTGTGGTACATAGGACTTATTGCAGGCGGAGTGCTGGTGCATATTTTCGTAATTCAAAGCGTACCGCTGGACACTCCTATGCATATAACAGAATTTATCGCAAGAACGTCGGTAATGTTTACGGCAGAGTTTTATCTGGCAGCCTTTATCAGCAGCATGAACATCAACGAGTACCGTATGCAGCGCAGCGTTGAGGAGGCAAGACAGGCGGAGCGCTATAAATCCGACTTCCTTGCAAATATGAGCCACGAGATACGCACACCCATGAACGCCATTGTGGGTATGTGCGAGCTTATACTCAGGGAAAACGGTCTTAGCGAGAGCGCCCGTGAAAACTGCTTCAATATTCAGACCTCGGGCAGAAGCCTGCTGTCTATCATAAACGATATACTGGATTTTTCAAAGATAGAATCGGGCAAAATGGAGCTTATTGAAGATGAATTCAATATCGCTTCCACCGTTAACGACGTTATCAATATGTCCGAGGCGAGAAAGGGCAGCAAGAAAATAGACATCATCGTCAAGGCTGACCCCGATATACCAAGAGGTATCATAGGCGATGAGGTGCGCATAAG
>JBJEQN010000064.1:0-12604 GCA_051881775.1 Oscillospiraceae bacterium
CCAGCCACTCGGCGTCAAGCTCCCTTGCAAGGCACCAAGCATTGCGGCGGTCGCTTTCCTTGATTGGCTGTGTTCTATCTGCCGTCTTTGTCTATAGAACGATTTGGAATTAGTATAAAACCGCCGCAGACCAAGATCTGCGGCGGCAATATTGTTCGGTAACGTGAGAAAATTATTCGGCATTAACCTTTTCCTGTACCTGAGTATTTACTTCGTCAACAAGCATAATGAGAGTATCTCCGATAGCTTCTCTGTTTGTTGCCCAGTCATAGCCGTGGAATGCGGCTCTCAGACCGATCTCAGCGCCTCCGTCTGTTGTAAGGGAAGCAATATCTGTGGAGCAGCCTGCAGCAAGGTCATATACGGGGTACTGTCTTGCAAGTTCGTTAATAGCCTTGCTCTTTTCAAGTATCTCTTCGCTCCAGCCGTTGTCGTCCATAGCCTTTCTGTCGGAAATAGCTATTGCGCCTTCATCGCTGTTGGCAACGAGTACGCACTCTACAAAACGTGCTGCGCCTTCGGGGTTGTTTGCACCCTTACAGAGAACAAATCCGTCAAGTGTTGCTGCCTGATAAGGATCGGAGCCTGCAGGAGAGGGAACGGGAGCAATGCCAAGGTTTTCGGGTTCGATCTTGGTGTTCCATGTTGCAGGATCACCCTGAACTCCCCACATACCCCAAAGCATAAACAGCTCGCTTCCTTCGCCCATCATCTGAGGCTGAATTGCCCAGTTGAACTGTTCAAGAGGAAGAACAAGACCGCTGTTGTAAAGGTCAAGCTGATAATTCATAGCTTTTTCAACAGTTGCATCGTTTACATTACATACGAGATTGCCGTTTTCATCTGTGCTTACAAAAGGAACACCGGCGGAAAGGAAGAGAGCCTTTTCGTTGTACCAGCCGTCAAGACCGTACTGACCTGCGTCTTCGTCAACGAAGTCAAGAAGCATGCTCTTGAAGGTATCCCAGTTCCATTCACCTGCTTCGTAAAGATCCCAGGGATCGTCAAGACCGTTAGCTTCGATAGTTGCCTTGTTGTAAAGAACTACCTGTTCTGCGGTAACGTTTGTTACAAACTGATAATGCTTGCCGCCGAAGTTCATAAGCTCCATTGCAGCGGCAGTATTCTGCCAAATTGCGGAATTAAGGTCAATATAATCATCAACAGGCTGGAACATTCCGCTTACAATACCCTTAGGAAGGTTGTTTACATCCTGACCGGGGAAGAGGTCGATACCTTCACCGCCGAGAACGTTTGTGGAAAGATCGTTATAGCGGTTCTCATATGTAGTGGGGTAGTACTTGATAGAGCCGCCATATTTTCTTTCAAACATTTCAAGCTCAACCTTTTTGGATTCGCCTGTGGTGGAAGGATTGATGTCGTAGTGTGCGAGCCACTTGATCTCCTTGTTTTCCAGTTCTACGTCCTTAAGCTGGGACATAGCGGTTTCGAGAATCTCGTCTTCGCCTTCTTTAAGTCCTTCCGTGTTGATCTCAACTGTAACGCCTGTAGTGGTGGTTGCGCTTGTGGTGGTTTCACCGGCATCTCCGCTGCCGGAATCTCCGTTTGATTTGTCTCCGCAGGCTGTAAGTCCCATTGTTACAGAAACTGCAAGAAGTCCTGCAAAAATCTTTTTGCTGTTGTTCATCTGATTGACCTCCAATATTTTTATAATTATCGTCAAATATGCAAGGAGTAGCTTGGTGATGATTTTTTTTATAAGAAAGGTAAATTTATCGTAATATGCCATAAATTTTATTGCATATTTGTTAATTCATTATATCAAAAACTTTATTTTGTGTCAATAGCAGCATAGATAATTTACATTTTTAACAAACATTTCGCTTAAATTATATTTTATATCACTAAAAATCATGCCGTTTAGCGTGATTTGAGGTTAAATTTAATTTGATAAATAAAAATTCTTGACAATTGAAAAAATGTGTGGTAAAATAACTAAGTAATTTGTGCCGGTGTGATGGAATTGGCAGACGTGCTGGACTCAAAATCCTGTGGTAGTGATACCGTACCGGTTCGACCCCGGTCACCGGCACCAAACAACAAAAAAAACAGTGAATAGATCATTCGTTAAGAGTTTGATTTATTCACTGTTTTTTTATTTTTCAAAACTTTGGTCATGATTTATCATTGCCGCATTTTGTATTATAAGCAGAACCGCCGATATTTTTAATGATAATGTCTTCTATGTATCCGATAAGTTTTTCAGAGGAAATATTGAATTCTCCCAAAATCCAGCCTTCAATAAGTCCGCTGACAGCCATGGAGTAAAATTTTATACGGAATTCCATGCTTTCTTCGCTGTCGTCAGGTTTCGGATCATAAGAGGCAATGACTTTTCTTATAAGAATATCTATTTCATCGGTAAAGACCTTTTTAAGCAGACGGTGACTCATTGAATTAAGCACAGAAAGGCAGAATGCGTGGTTCTCATCTATATATTTTATCAGCTTGCGCACACTTTCTTTCCAATCGAAGGGTTCTTCATTAAAATGGAGTATTGTTTCCGCCTCGTTTTTGAAGCACCAGTCCATAAGGTCGTAAATATCGGTAAAATGATAATAGAATGTCTGTCTGTTGACTCCGCAGTCGTTTGCAAGGTCTGTTACTGTAATTTTATCAAAAGACATATTTGAAAGCCGCTTCTTTAATGCGCAGGCGAACTGATTTTTCATTGAAACGGAGATTTCTTTGTTGGGCATAATTAAAACGTCCTTTATTTCAGATTATTATAGCCTTATTATAGCATAAACTGCACTTAATTGCTATACATTTTTTGAAATTTGTATAGTAGTTTATACGGTTCAATTTTTTTGTATATTGCAATCAAGGTATTGCAGCGCTATAATGTTTTTAAAATTCTTTTGAAAGGAGAAGTGCGCATTGTCAACCAAAAAAATCGCCGTGACTGATGAAAACCTTTGTGAAAAGGAAGAAAGCGAAAGCTTTATGTATAAGCTGGCGACTTTTATAGTAGATAAAAGGAACCTGTTTTTTCTGCTTTTTATTTTTGCGCTGATTTTCTGCTTTTTTGCCAAGAATTGGGTGAAGGTGGAAAATGATATAACGGCATATCTTCCTGAGGAGACTGAAACCCGTCAGGGTCTTACTATTATGGACGAGGAGTTTGTGACATACGGCACGGCTTCCGTTATGCTTTCAAACGTTACATACGGCGAAGCGGAGAAAATTGCGGAAGAAATAAAGAAAATAGACGGCGTTTCGGGCGTTGAATTTGATAATACTGAGGATCATTACAAAAATACCAACGCCATGTTTTCCGTCACCTTTGAAGGCGAAGAAACGGACGAAATAAGCGTAAACGCAATGAATGAGATAAGATCTATGCTTGCGGATTACGACCTGTATGTTTCAAGCACCGTAGGCAGCGACAGTTCAGCTCAGCTTGCCTCCGAAATGCAGACGGTCACGGTCATTGCCGCCGCAATTATTCTTCTTGTAATACTGTTTACGTCCAAAGCGTATGCCGAGATACCTGTGCTGATACTTACATTCGGAGCTGCAGCAATGCTCAATATGGGTACGAACTTCCTGCTCGGCACTATTTCATTTATTTCCGATTCCGTTACTATCGTTCTTCAGCTTGCTCTTGCAATAGATTATGCAATCATACTCATTCACCGTTACAGCGAGGAACATGAGCTTCTTCCTGCAAGAGAAGCCTGTATTACGGCTCTCAGCAAGGCTATCCCCGAAATTTCCTCAAGCAGCCTTACAACGGTATCGGGTCTTATTGCTCTTGCGTTTATGCGCTTCAGGATAGGCGCAGACTTAGCAGTGGTGCTTATCAAGGCGATTTTCTTCAGTCTGCTGTCGGTATTCACCTTAATGCCTGGACTTATTATGCTTTTCAGCAATCTTATTGATAAGACTGTGCATAAGAATTTTGTTCCGAAGATATCTGCTGTGGGTAAATTTGCATTTGCAACAAAATATATCGTTCCTCCCATTTTTGTTGTGCTTATGGCAGCAGGATTTATTTTCTCAAGCCAGTGTCCCTATTGCTACGGAACTACCGACCTTGAAACAACAAGAAAAAGCGAAGCGAAGCTTGCGGAAGAAAAGATAAAGGACAATTTCGGATCTTCAAACCTTATGGCGCTTATTGTTCCGTCGGGGGATTATGAAAGCGAATCTCAGCTTATACAAAGACTTGAAACCTACAGTCAGGTGGATTCGATAACGGGTCTTGCCAACATTGAAGCTATGGACGGTTATATGCTTACAGACAGGCTTACGCCAAGGCAGTTTTCCGAACTTGTGGAACTTGATTACGAAGTGGCCAAAATTCTTTACGCCGCCTATGCCGTTAATGATGAAAATTACGGCGAAGTGGTAAACGGGCTTGAATCCTACGGCGTTCCGCTTATTGATATGTTTATGTTTACCTATGATGAGGTGCAGAAAGGCTATGTTACGCTTGACGATGAGCTTATGGATACCCTTGAGGAGCTTCACACTACACTTAACGACGCTATCCTACAGCTCAGAAGCGACAATTACAGCCGTATACTTGTATTTGTGGACCTGCCGGAAGAAGGGGAGGAAACCTTTGATTTCCTGCAGACGATACATATGGAGGCTGAAAAGTTTTACCCCGAGAATGTTTATCTTGTAGGAAATTCCACCAGCGATTACGACCTTTCAAGCTCCTTTGCAACGGATAACCTTATTATAAGCATACTTTCCGCTCTGTTCGTAATAATAATTCTTATTTTTACGTTCAAATCGGCAGGTCTTCCCGTTCTGCTCATTGCAGTTATTCAGGGAAGTATCTGGCTAAACTTTTCATTCCCTTATTTACAGTCGGAAAGCCTGTTCTTCCTGAGCTATCTTATTGTAAATTCCATTCAGATGGGTGCAAATATCGACTATGCTATCGTTATTTCCAGTCGATACATGGAGCTTAAACAGGAAATGTCCATTAAAGACGCTATTACGGAAACTCTTAACCAGGCATTCCCGACGATCATTACTTCGGGTGCAATACTTGCAGCTGCAGGAATACTTATAGGTTTGCTTTCCTCCGATGGTACTATTTCTTCAATAGGCGTATGTCTCGGACGAGGCACTGTTATTTCCATTATCCTTGTTATGGGAATACTGCCGCAGATACTTGTGCTGGGAGATAAGATAATCGAGCGTACCTCCTTTACCATTAAAAAGGCAGAGCGTACACAGCTCAAAAACAGCACTATTACGGTCAGAGGTCTTGTTCACGGATATGTTAACGGACGAATTGACGGTATAGTTAAAGGCGTTATTACCGGCGACATTGACGCAAGAATAGAAAACAGGGCGGCGGCTGAAAATTCTGATGAAAGCGAGGCGGCAGAAAGTGAAACGGTATAATTTTCTGAAAAAAGCTGCGGCTTTTGCAATGGCTGTGTTTGTATCCCTGTCAAGCCTCGGCGGTGCAGTTTCCGCAGACAGCGAAGACGGCTACAGCGTTTATGCCGGAAAGGGCTTTAAAAAGGTTGAAATATCCTCTAAGGAAGATTTCTTGAAATTTGCGGAAGAATGCGTACTTGACAGCAATTCCGAGAAAAAGTATTATGTACTTACCTGCGATATATCCCTTGGTGCCTTTACGCCGGTCCCTTCATTCAGCGGCATTTTTGACGGCTGCGGACATACTTTAAACGGTATGACGATAAGCGGCAGCGGTTCGGAACAGGGACTTTTCCGCTACATTGAAAAGGACGGACTTGTAAAGAACCTTAACGTTACGGGAAGCGTTATCCCGTCCGGCAGCGCTTCGGAATGCGGCGGCATCGCCGGAGTAAACAGGGGCAGGATAATAGGCTGTTCCTTTAACGGAGCGGTAAAGGGCAAAAGTCTTTGCGGCGGAATTGCAGGAAGAAACGATGAAAGCGGACTTATCGCAAACTGCACTTCTGACGGCGCTGTTCAATCCGTACAGTACACAGGCGGAATTGCAGGAGAAAATAACGGTACTGTACTTTACTGCACAAACAATTCCTCTGTCAATACCAACGCTTATGACAAAACCATAGACCTTGAAACTCTCGATATTGATGAGATTTATTCCATGGACAAATCTTCGGATATTTCCGACGCAGGAGGGATTGCAGGCTTTTCAGACGGTTCTCTCCAGAACTGCGTTAATAACGGAAATGTGGGTTATCCTCATGTGGGATATAATATAGGCGGTATCGCCGGCCGTCAGAACGGATATGTAAGCGGCTGCGTAAATTACGGCGTTATCAACGGAAGAAAGGATACGGCAGGCATAGTAGGTCAGGCTGAACCGCATATCTCTCTGCTTTTCTCCGAGCGCACACTCAGCAAGCTGCGAACACAGCTTGAAGAGCTTAACGCTATTATAGACCGCACTATAAATGATGCAGACAGCCGTACAGGCGTTATGTCGGAAAGCACCGATGATATTCTTGACGAATTAAACGAGATACGCAGCGGCACAGACAGCTTTCTTGATGAAACGGACAGGATCGTTAATGCCGATATTGACTCCATAAATGAACTGAGTTCCCGTTTTTCCGACTTTATTGATATGGCAGCTCCTGCGGCGGACAGCTTTACCGAGGCTTCCGAACTTGCTTCGGGCGCTATGGAAAATCTGGAAGAAGCTGCCCGTCTGCTTCAATCGGCAGGAGATACGGCAGGGGAGGGAATGGAAGTTCTTTTTCCGGCTCTGAGCAGACTTTCCGAAGCTGTAAACTGCCTGTCAGATGCTTCCGGTTCGCTTGATGAAAGCCTTGAAGCGCTTAGTCAGGCTATGGGCGACGAGGAGATAATGAAAATTGCTCTTGAAGCTCTCAGCGAGGATTACAAGGCACTAAGCAGCGCAATGTCAAAGGTATCTGCGGCTGCTTCCGAGGCACTTGACGCACTTAACGAATTTGCGGATTCTCCCGAATACGAAAGGGAAATGGAAAATATACGGGAGCAGCTGAAACGTCTTGCGGAAATTGCTAAAAATATGTCCTATGATATGTCACAGTCGGAGAGTTCTGTAAATTCGGTCTATACTCTTCTTGAAGGCGGACATTACGACGAAGAAATGTATGACCCTTATGTGAGAGAGATATTAGACGTATGGAACAGCGGAGAAATGGAAGAATTTTTCGATTGTCTCGGCGAGATAGCTTCTTCAATGTCTGATCTTATGTCTTCACAGGCAGCAGAAGCATTGAGAGAAGCCCTGAGATCAAGCTCCGAAGATATGGCTGAGGGCCTTGACGAACTGAGCGGTGCAGGAGAAAACGTGTCCTCTGACCTTGGAACGATTTTATTTGATAATCCCGATGTTGGCTCTCTTTATGATTTTATAGACTATATAAGAGAAACCAACTCAAACCTTTCGGAAACAGCTGACCCTGTTCAAAGTATGATAGATTGTATTCAGGATTCTTACGATTATTTTGACGAGGCTGGAGCGTCGGCGGTAGCAGCTGTTGCTTGTGCGGCGGACGCTTCTGAGGACGCTGCGGAAGCCGCTGATAAAATAAAGGACGGTTTTGGCAGTATTGCGGACATTCTTGATTATTTTGCAGGAAAGGATAAAATTTCCTTTACAGGTGCGGATGAAGATTTTATATCCGCAAGAGAACAGGTCTCCGAGCTTTTGAATAACCTGATCGGACTTTGCGGAGATTTCAATGAGAACGCCGAAACAACGGTCAGCGTTCTTTCCGAGGATATGCGCCTTATCAACAGCAAGGCGGAAGAGGTAAGCACCACGCTTCTTGACCTTGCGGATGAAATGTCCTCAAAATCCTCCGATATTTCCGATTATACCGAGGATATTTCCTCCGAGGACACCATTGGACGTTCCGACGGAAAAATTGCCGACTGCAAAAACTTCGGTCAAGTAAACGGCGATGTAAGCGTAGGCGGTATTGCCGGAGCAATGGCTGTAGAATACGACTTCGACCCGGAGGGCGATATAGAAACAATAGGAGACCGCTCCGCAAACTTTATGTACCAGTCAAAGACAGTTGTAAGAAGCTGCGTTAATTACGGCGAAGTTATTTCCAAGAAAAACAAAGCCGGCGGAATAGCAGGAGAGATGGAAACGGGCTGTCTTATAAATTGCTGCGGATTCGGCAGCGTAACTTCCACCGACGGAAGCTATGCAGGAGGTATAGTTGGCAAATCAAGCGCCGCAGTTTTCGGATGCAGTGCAAAATGCCGTATCGGCGGAGCAGATTATGTAGGCGGAATAGCCGGAGAGGGCAAGGACATAAAAAACTGTAAAAGCTTCGTTGCCATAACCGATGGAGACGAAAGGGTAGGAGCGGTTGCAGGTCAGGCTGACGGCGAACTCAGCGGCAATATCTTCATTGACGGCGGCATAGGCGGAATAGACGGCATAAGCTATAAAGGAAAGGCCTATCCCGTTTCCTACGAATATATGCTTGCTGCCGAGGACGTTCCCAAAGAATTCGGAGTGATAACCCTTACATTTATTTCAGACGGCGAGGTAACGAAAGAAGTCGAATGCGGATACGGAGAAGCCCTTGAGGAAAAAAATATCCCGGAAATCCCTCAGAAGGACGGCTATTTTGCCAAGTGGGAAGATTTCGACTTCTCCGAAGTGCTTTTTGATTCGGAAATAAATGCGGTCTATACGTCATATGTAACTGCGATTGCATCCATTGAGCAGCGTGAGAACAAGCTCCCCATTATAATCGTTCAGGGCAGCTTTACCGATGAGGACAAGGTAACGGCGCTGTCGGGAGAGAATATCAATTATGCGGCTTCGGACAAATGGACGGTCACTTTGCCCGATGACGGTAATACGGTGCATACTGTGCGCTATCTTTCTTGTGTAAAGCCGAAAAGAGCGGAAGTGATACTTACCGAAAACGGCGTGGAAAGAATTGCCGAAGCAGAGGTTGACGGACAGTATCTTGTATTTGAGGTCAACGGCAGCAGCTTTGACATTTACGTTAAAAAGAAGGCTTCGCTTTGGCCTGTTTACGCTGCCGCTGCTGTTCTGGCTGCCGCTGCGGTAGTTATTATTATTATAATGATTAAGAGAAAAAAGAAAAGCAGATAACACAAAAATGGACTGCGTACCTTAAACATACGGTGCGCAGTCCATTGTTATTCACGTTTTATCAGAACATATTATTTCTTATTTCCTTTGCCGCATAAGCGCCTTCAAGGGTCTGACCGGGAACATCGGGGTGAAGACCGTCTCTGAGGTATTTGCCAGTGCCGCCTATGACCTCGAATTTTTCGCATATGCCGCTGTTATGGAAGCAGTCAACGACCTGCGCTCCCATTCCGCCTGCAACCTTAAGCATTACCGTGGAGATCTGCTTTTCGATCTTGGCATTATGCTCGGGAGTAGCCGTCTGGATAGGCGTAAGAACAAACACCCTTGCAAGAGGATATTCCTCCATAATACGCTGAATGCACCAGCGCATAGCTCCTGCTTCGGTGAAAAGGTCGATGTTTTCATTTCCATCAAGCTGTTTGCCCGTAAGCGCCTTTTCAGCGTCGCCAAGGCAGTTTATATCATCGTTTGTACCCATTGCAAAAGCAAAAACGTCGGGAACAGGCGCCTGTCCGCTCTTTACTTCTGAAATAAAACGCTGGATATGTACAACAGCGCAGTTATTTGCACGTTTCTGAAGCTCGTTCAGGTCCTCCGTAGGCTCCCAGCCGTCGCTTATGCCTGCAAAATCGGGAGCGTTGTAATCCTGTGTGGTAACGCTTCCTGCGGCGCATTCAAGGGTTCTCTTGTACCATACTGCGCTGCCGACAGCAACATTGTGGTGTGTTGCCATGCCGAGATTTTTGTAAACGTGCCAAGACCACTGTTCACCGGCTGTGATGCTGTCGCCGTCTACGCCGAAATTAAGCTTTGAAAAGTCCATATTTATACCTTCTCCCCATAAATATCTGAATTATATTACATTAGAAATATAGCATAATTTACAGCTTATGTCAAGCAAGAAAGTATATTTCGGACTTTATTTCAGGTGCAGTAAGCTTTTATTGCTTCGGACATAAACTGTGCCGTGCCTTTTCCGTGACGGTCGATGTTCTCTTTGAAGCGCTCGTCGGCGGTGTACATTTCTCCAAGTCCTGCAAGAATATCTTTTGTGCAGGTGTAGAAATTGTCTGTAATAAAATCCTGCCACTTCTTTACAAGTGCCTGTGCAGCTGTGCTGTCGGGAGCTGCGCCGCTGTTCATACACTCGGCAAACTCAGAGATAAGCGCCTCCATATCGGAATTGATCTTATTCTGATTTTCAGCGGTACGTCCCGAAGATCTTTCTTCAAATTCCTTGTATGCGGCAGTTTTGCCCCATTTTTCCTTTGCTTCACGGGCATATTTTTCTTTTTCAGCTTCAAATTTGCTGTTGTCAAATACGTTCATATTCATATTTTCTCCTTTCGCCGCGCTATCAAGAGCGTTTATCAGCCGTTCAAGCCGTTCTTTTTTCAGCGTAAGCAGACGTTTCTGCTCTGTCAGCGCTTTTTGCTTGTCATAATCCGGAGAGGAAAGTATTACGGAAATGCTTTTCAGCGGAAAATCCAGTTCACGGTAAAATAATATCTCCTGCATACGTTCAAGAGAGCCTTCGTCGTAAATGCGGTAGCCGTTCTGTTCGTCAACAGAGGAGGGCTGCAGCAGACCTATTTCATCGTAATAATGCAGTGTGCGCACACTTACACCTGTCATCTCCGCAAATTCCTTTATAAGCATTTTCATTATCTCATCTCCTTGAATGTAAGTATATACTATGACGTAACGTAAATGTCAATAGCTTTTTCAAAAAAATTTTTAAGGCACTCCGTCAATGCGAAATGCCTTAGTATAAAAGCAATTATTTTTTTGCAACAGCATAAAGATTCGTTTCCCAAGCCGGTATATAAAGCTGATGCCGTACATAAAATTTCAATTCGGGATTTATTTCTTTAAGCTGCAGGGGAATGGCAAACAGATCCTCGCTGCGGTGATAAATAGCGGAAATAACGTCCGCTCCGCCTGCTATCTGCCTTTGAGCGCCTGTTATCGCTTCACGCTCCGAGCCTTCCACATCAAGCTTTATTAAGGTAGCCTGTTCGTCAACAGCCTTGTCAACCGACAGCAGCGCCGTTTCCACTTCTCCACGTTCCGAAGCACGGGACATTCTTCCGCTGCCCTTAGTAAACTTAGCCGTACCGTTTTCGCTCCACGCTCCTGCATTGAATAAGGTAATATTTTCAAGCGTTTCTGTGTTTTTCTGCAGCTTGCGGAAGTTTTTAGGGTTAGGCTCAAATGCGTAAATATGCTTGTACCGTCCCTGTGCCGCTTCTGCATATTCTACGGCAGTATCTCCGTTGTAGGCACCAAGGTCAATGTAAACGCTGTTTTCCCTTATGGGGATAATGCTGCTGTAGACCTCTTCCTTGGGCGAAGTGCAGTCGTTAAGATAGCCTATTTTTCCGCTTATTTTGAAATTTATCACATTTTCATAGGTCTGACGGGAAATATCATCCTCAAGCATATTGTAGACCGCTTCAAATTTTTCCTTGTTTTCAAGATAATATCCGTATGTAAAAAGCGTTTCTCCGGCAACGGGAACATCGGGAGCAAGCAGGATGTGCCGTGCGGCTATTTCGTTTATCCTGCGGTAAATGCTGTCATATCCTGCCGCAAATGCAAGAACTACAACAAAATCGTCAACGATGTTTTCTATCTGTGAAAGCGTGTGAACAAGGTGTCCCTCAAAGGTGTGACCTCGTACAAATTCATCGCTTGCAAAAAAGCCTGCAAGGGGAATGCCGTATTTTTCAAAAACAGCCATTATTTTTAGAGCGCCGTCTCCCATTCCGTAGATGAAAACGGGCAGTTCTGTATTTTTCAGAAAGTCCCAGCAATCAGTAGTTTCTTTAATTGTAAGGGACATATTTTTTACCATCCTTTCCGGGCTTTGCTGCTGTAAAACAAATTTTATTCATCCGCATCATCATCGTCATGGCAGCAGCAGTCGTGATCATCATCATCATATCCTGCGCCGCCGATCATATCTCTGCCTCTTACACGATAACGGTCACGCTGGATATCCACCTGTTCTTCAAGAAGATCCATAAATTTACGGGGCGCCTTAATAGACTGCACTATCTTTACGGGAGTATCGGTGTCCTTGCAGTTGATAGTTACCGTTCCGCAGCCGAAAATACGCTGTCCGAAAGGAAGCTGAAGGCTTTTGTCAGATACTCTGTAAAGCTCAACTTCGTCTTCGCTTATTGAAAGAAATCCCACCCGTGTGATGAGCTTTTTCTCGGTAAGGATATAACGTGTAAAAGAAATGGGCAGACCGAATATAGTCCGTTTTTTATCCGTCCATATGTAGTCGAAATCAATTTTAGCCATTATATTTCCTCCGTTCAGATTATTCTTTTATAATTATAATACGGCAAAGGTAATATGTCAATCAATAATCAAAAAGGTTCCCTGTGAAAAAACAAGGAACCTATGTAAATTAATTATTAAATCAGCCCCATACTCGGTACGGGGCTGTCTGGGGTGGGAGATGGGATTCGAACCCACGATCTTCGGGACCACAATCCGACGCTT
>JBJEQN010000065.1:0-53558 GCA_051881775.1 Oscillospiraceae bacterium
TATCTTTACGATGACAGAATGGTCGTAAGCTTCAACTGTCGGGAAAAGGCGAGTACTCTCGCCTTGCCCGATGGGTGTGTTTCGGATGGCAGGAGCCTGGGGGAGCCATTTATTTAATCCGAACTCCAACAAGGGTTTGGATTTTTTCGTTTTTTATCCGGGGAAGGCTGTGTTTGGGGTAATTGAAGTTTTGTGAATAACGAGCGGTTATTTATCTTGATGAAAAAAAGAGGCATACCGCTTTGATCAGGCTTACAAAAGTAATTGCACCTTTCAGCTTTGCCTTTTAGATATTTTTACAAGAAAATATTGACAGAAATGTAACTGCTATAGTATAATATGTTCATATTATTATTGCAGCAGGCGGATACATAAGTATTACTGAGCTTGTATTTACCTAAGAGAAGCATATGTATTTCTTGTGAATCTTTCCAAACAGTATCTTGTCTCTTATTCAGTTATGTATTCACACTGCTCATTCGGCGATTTGTAGTGTTATTACTTTGATGTAATGAAAATAACGGGGGAATGATCATGAATGTAGTTACAATTCCAAGAAATCTTACTAAAGCTTGTAAACTCTATCTTGAAAGGAACTACGAAGAAGCCGAAAAGACATTGGTAAAAGTCAAAGATTATCCACATCAAAAATCAGCTCTTAAAGCACAACTGGCTCTTTTTTCTTGGAATTTTGACAAAAGCATTGAATTTTGTATGGAATATCTTTCGTATTTATATGAATGGTATTCAGGAAATATGATGGATGAAAGCTTTGCAATGCTTGCTTTTTCGGTGATAAAAACAGGAAGAGCAGCGGAGGTTATTGGATATCTTGATGACCTTAAAAACAGTCTTCCCGTAGATCAAAATGAAAGATTCAGTGAAAAAATGCTTCAGTCGATTAAATGGACTATAGATATAATGAACGGGAAAACTTGTGAACCTAAATATATCCCACCGGAAGAACCGATGACACTCAATGAAGCTGTTGAGTATCTTAGGGAAAAGAACAACAAAAAGGATCTGACGGCTGATACTCCGGAAGATGCTGCATATATTCTTAGTAGAATGTATAGAAAAATGGACTGTAACGATTTTATCATGCTTTATGAACGCTTTGCAAATGTTCAGAAGTTTACTGAAGGTACCAGAAATAGTGCAATTGAAATGTATTTGTATCTTGATCAGCCTGATAAGGTGAAACAAGCTATATGTGATTCTTATAAGTATTCATGGATCCCAGTTGAGAAAACAAGTATAATGCCCGTTTCAATATTGACTTATGATGTTAATTTGTGGAGCATATATACTAAAGAAATGTTTGACTATATTTATAGAACGCCGAATTTCCTATTTGGAGGTACGAAATGAACATAGAACAATATACCAAATACTTTAGAAGCAAATTTGAAAATATTACTATTTCCACAATGACCGTGACCGATGGCAATATTATTGCTGCAGATCCGTTTACAGGTATCTATAATGACATGCCTTCATACACTCAGAAGCTGCCTGCAGGTCAATATGACGTAAATGCTTGTATTGCAAGAAAAGGCGATGATATCCGAATTGCTGCTGTAGAAGTTATTGTTTCCGATAAGGAGCCTGATAACTTCTCAATGGCATTAAACGGCTCCGAAAGTCCGGAAGAGCTTGCTGAGCTTGCAGAGGACGAGTATTTCGGTTTTCCTGTGGATGCAGGACTTGCTTCAATTTTTGATAAAACTTCTCTTGTGGCTTATATGGATTTTGAGAATAAATGGTATGAGCAGAATCCCGATAAGAATTTATATGATGATTTCTTTTCGGAGCTTTTTGAAAAATCATACATAAATTCTCCAAATACTCAGCGTGAGGGCGGTGACTATATTGATTTTGTAATACCCGGTACGGAGTATCATATTCCAATGTTTGCATCAGGCTTCGGTGACGGATATTATCCTGTCTTTTTTGGGTATTCGGATGATGGAGAGATTTGCCGTATTGTAATTTTATTTATTGATTTGGATAATTGAAAACTTCATAATAGATAAATGCTAACGCAATGGTGCTTATAACATTGCGTTAACTGTGAAAAAGCAGCCCCCGATACCGCATTATGTATGTGGTGTCGGGGGCTGCTGTCGTTATCTGCGCCATTTTTTGTTTAGGCTGTGATTTGCCGTACTGAATAATAAAGATTTTCCGGAAAGTCTGTAATAAAAAAATCGTCATATGTTCTCAGACAGCCATTTATCGACTATTTCATGATCTTCAGGCGCCATAAAAGGGTGTTCGCTTTGCTCGGATACGGTGAGCTTGGCTCCGAATTTATCCGCAAAGTCACGGAGCGAAGCTATTGGCTGCAAATTATCCTTTGCTCCGTATAAAATGGCAGTCGGAAATTCCCAACGGCTGACAGGGTGAGATAAAATATATTGATAATAGTCCCAACGGAGAGTGTCTATTTCAGTTTCTATCTCCTGCTTTTCCTCCAGCTGCTTCTCACTAACGCCCGACCATAGAATCATATGCTGTACAAGCCATTTCATATCCACCACCGGCGACTGAAACAGGCATTTTTCAAATGGTCTGTCTGCATAAGCGTTAAGCGAAAAATATGCACCGAGACTGCATGAAAAAAGTGCTGCGGTATCCCAATTTGCAAACACATAGTCTGCGATAATGTTCAGGTCACGCACCCCGTTCCAAATGTCGCATCTGTCGGCTGAGTCTTGGCGTTCGCCATGTTCGGGAAGGTCAAAGCTCAGAGTTTGCCAGCCTTTTTTATCCGCTATTTCCGCAAACTGCTCAGCATATTCCTTGCGGCTCAGCTTTCCGTGAACATGAATGTATATTTTCCGTGACGGCTTTCCCCACAAAATTGCAGGAATACCGTTAATGCTTAGCTTCTCTTTTGCTGTCATTGCTTATTGCTCCCTTACATAAATATTCTCGATATAAAAATAACAAATGCGGTCTCCTTTTTGTTATAAATGTGCAAGCCGCTTTATATCCATTTTATCATATACCCATTTTACCGTCAAGGCATTTTCGGTTGATAGGGATAAAGCAAGACCGCTCACGGTTTTGTTTCCGCAAGCGGTCTTAGGGGAAGAATGTATTATGAAGAATGGTACTGTTAAAGATAATTTACAAGCTCGTCTCTTACTCCATCCATGCGGCTGTCGGCAAGCCCGAAGTCCATCTGCTTGTAGCTCCATGCCGCACGGGAAATGTTCATTTTCTCAAAAGCGGCGTTTATGGCCTTGAACCACTTGAGAACGTCCTCAGGCTGGGCGTTTTCTATTACGCCGTATTCGCCGCAGTACAGCACCGTGCCGTTTTTCTCCGCAGCTTCGGCGGCTCTGCTGAACCTTTCCATAAAGAATTCCGCAGTAACGGCAGGGTCGCACTTGTCAAAGCCCATTCTGAACGCCGTGTCCATTCCGTCCACCCAGTATGCGCCCTGGTGGGTGAAATTCATAGGGTCGTAGCAATGGAAGTTATAAACCACCTTGTCGTCATAAGGCGCTTCAAGGTCGGGAACGGCGTCGGGGCTGTTCTGCCAGTAGCCGCCCACAAGAATGACAGTTTCCGGCGCATATCTGCGTATACGCTCAATGCAGCTTTTTATTATGCCGTTCCATGTATCGCTGAAACGCTGCTCCGTAACTTCGTTGAGAAGCTCAAAGGCAATGGTTCCGTCGTTTACCGCATAACGCTCTGCAATACGTTCCCACAGCTTCATAAAGCGCTCCTGCAAAGCGGGGCTGTCAAAGAAGCCTGATTCGTTTTCACCCTTGTCAAAGGAGTAGCCTGCGGTCTTGTGCAGGTCGATAATAAGGTTCAGACCGTGCTTTTTGCACCATTTTACGGCGTTGTCGATGTAGGAATAGCCACGCTCGATAACGTTGCCGCTTTCGTCCTCAAGAAGGTTGTAATCTACGGGCAGCCTTACATGATCCGCCTGCCACGAAGCGATATTTTCTATGTCGGCTTCGCTGATAAAGCTGTCGTAATGCTCGTATGTATGCTTGCACTGAGAGAACCAGCCGCCCAGATTCACGCCCTTTTTATATCCTTTAAAATCTTTCATAAAAACCTCTCAGATCAGAATTTTTCCTCTATCTTTGCGTTGAGCTCGTCAACGGTCTGCTGGGTAAGCTCGCTCATAGATTCTCTTGTTACAGCCCAGTCTGTGCCGTTGAAGGAAGCCTGCTTTATGCCGTCGTCAACGATAGCGGCAACGTCTGTGGGCAGACCCATATGAAGGCTTACAACAGGGTTTGCGTCGGTCATTTCTCTTACCTTGTACCACATTTCAAACATTTCGTCTGTCCAGCCGTAATCCTCACGGTACTGCTTTTCTGTGATGGCAAGTGCGCTTTCGTCCTGTTCTGCAATGAGCTTGCACTTGATGAATGCAGCAGCGCCTTCGGGGTTTAATGCGCCCTTGCAGAGTGCGTATGCGTCCATATTTGCAGGGAGATAATACTTGTCAGCTTCGGGATCCTTAGGCATAGGAACAAACATTATTTCCTCGGGCTTGCCGAACTTGGAAAGATCGGCTTCCCAAAGCGCCCATGTTGCACAAGGCCAGAACAGGGTCTTGCCTTCGCTTATTCTCTGGGGCTGCTCTGTCCAGTTGAACTCAGCCTTGGGGAGAGGCAGGTCGTCCTTCTTAAGATTGTACATAAAGTTTTCCGCACGTTCAACCTCTGCGCTCATAAGATTGCTTACTACAAGACCATTTTCCATGCTTATGGGAGCAACGCCTGTGGTAAGGATGAACTGTGTTTCAAAGTACCAGCTGTCGTAAGCGAACTTGTCTTCCTCACGGTCGCAGTAATCAAGGCACATTTCTCTGAAGGTATCCCAAGTCCAGTTGCCCTCTTCAAGAAGCTCCGCAGGGTCGGTAAGACCGTTTTCCTCGATAGTCTTCTTGTTGTATATCATAAGGCACTTGGAATCGGTAGCAACGGGAGCAACGTAATGCTTGCCGCCGAGAACGTGAGCTTCAGCCAGCTTCTTGCAGCCCTCCGACCAGAGGTCGCTGTCAAAATCAAGATAATCGTCAAAGGGCTGGAACATTCCGTCAACTACCTTGCCGGGGAAGGTATCGAATTCCTGTGCAGGGAAAAGGTCGGGAGAGGTTCCGCCGAGAACGTTTGCGGAAAGGTCGTTGTAGCGGTTTTCCCAAGTGGTGGGTATCCACTCTACCTTGCCGCCGTACTTGGATTCAAACAGCTCCAGAGCGAACATCTTGGGCTTGCCCTTGTCGGGGTTGATGTCGTAGGTTGCGAGCCATCTGATAGTGCCGTTTTCAAGCTTTTCATCGTCGCCGATGTCAACTTCCGCAACGGCTGCCTTGTCCTCTTCATCAAGCTCTTTGGGAGCGGTGGACACGGTGGTTGTTTCGGAAGCGCTGTCGCTGCCGCTGTCGGTGTTTCCGCAGGCGGTCATTGAACCCATAAGTGCAAGAGCTGATACAAAAGCAATAGTTTTTCTTACATTTTTCATTTCTTTTTCCCCTTTGTTATGTTTTATTGTTTTGTTGTTTGCGTTTACTGTACTTATAATTTACCATAGGTCAAAGGGGATTTATATTACTTTTTTGCTTTTTATATCAAAATTTTGTTGCAAATTTTCCGAAAACAAGTTATAATGAACAGGGAGGGTGATAAAATGAGCCGTTCGGAAAAAGAATTTACCTACAGAGCCTTTATAAACAGGGAGTATTCTTTCAAGCATTCTCCCTTTGAACAGGAATTTGAGTTTTACGACTGCGTTAAAAACGGCGATACCGAGGGCGTTAAGCGGCTTATGACACCCTTGGGCGGAAGCGGAACGGGCAGGCTTTCCGAGGACCCGATGCGTAACCTTAAATACCATTTTATCGTCACCGTTGCAATGATAACACGCTTCTGTGTTGAGGGCGGCATGGAAATGGAAAGCGCCTATACCCTCAGCGATATGTACATATCCAAAGCGGACAAATGCACCTCCGAGGAAGAGATAAGGGCGCTCCACAGCGAAGCCGTTTTTGATTTTACTGCGCATATGAACAGGATAGCCCACGGCACAATGTATTCAAAGCCTGTTATAATGACAATGGACTATATTTACGACAACCTCCATTCAAAAATATCGGAAAAGGATATAGCGGAGTATGTTTCGTTAAGCGTTTCCTACCTTTCAAGGCTTTTCCGTAAGGAAGTGGGCGTTACCGTCAGTACATATATAGCCGTAAAAAGGGTGGAGGCTGCGCAGAATATGCTTAAATACTCCGATTATTCCCCTCTTGACATAGGAAATTACCTTGCCTTCACCTCTCACAGTCATTTTATCAGCACTTTTAAGAAGTATACGGGCATGACTCCAAACGAATTCCGGAAAAAATACTACCGCTCCAACTGGGGTGACATTGACCGCAAAAATAAAGCATAAAAGACAAAATTATGATATACACCTTCCTTTTGCGGCGGTATAATGACGGTAAAGAATCGTTACGGGAGGAATCTATATGACAAAAACAAGACCTGCCGCATTATTTCTTGCTGCGGCTTTATGTGTATTTTCTTTCTGCTCCTGCGGAAAAACGGAAGAAACGGAAACGTCGGCTGCCGATATATCAAATGTTACCTTTGAAAACGGTGCCTCGGAGCTGTTTGAGCCTGCGGACGGCTGGTGCAACGGAAGTATGTTCAACGTTACATGGCGGAGCGAAAACTGCACCTTTGAAAACGGAAAAATGCAGCTTATTATCGACAAGGACAAGAAAGCCGGCACCGTTCCCTATTCCGGCGGAGAATATCGTTCAAAGGATTTTTACGGCTACGGACGCTACGAGGTAAGCATGAAAGCCATAAAGAATGACGGCGTTGTGTCCTCGTTTTTCACCTACACAGGCCCCTCGGACAACAACCCCTGGGACGAGATAGATATTGAGATACTTGGCAAGGACACAACAAAGGTGCAGTTCAACTACTTCACCGACGGAAAGGGTAACCACGAGTATCTTTACGACCTTGGTTTTGACGCAGCGGAGGATTTTCACACCTACGCCTTTGAGTGGCACAAGGATAAGATAGTGTGGTTCGTGGACGGCGCAGAGGTCTATTCCGCAGCGGAGAACATTCCCGTTACAAAGGGCAAGATAATGATGAACGCATGGTGTGGAACGGGCGTTGACGGCTGGCTTAACGCATTTGACGACAGCAATTTGCCCCTTACAGCCGAGTACGAGAGAATATCCTTTACGCCATTTGAAGAATAAATTATTCACACGGTATATTTTTGTAGGGGCGGCTATCAGCCGCCCGTTTTTGTTATAAATTTATTAACGTGCAACAGTCCCGTTCACACAAATTACGTTCATTAAAATGCCGTGTTTTTATGCGGCAGGAGTGTTGACAGCATTAATGGGGCTGTGGTAAAATATGTTTGTGATAAAAACAGGAAAGGAAGCGCCGATATGAACCATACAGTAAAAGAAATGCCCTGCAAAAGCGGAAAAAACAATATTTACGGAGTGCTTTATATGCCCTTGAACCCACCCGAAAAAATGCCCGTTGTTATTCTCAGCCACGGGTACAATTCCTGCTGCGCTCACGTTGCAGATCTGGCTTCATACCTTGCGGAAAAAGGCTTTGCAGTGTACTGCTACGATTTCTGCGGCGGCTCGACCCTTTCCAAAAGCGAGGGCAGAACAACGGATATGAGCATTTCCTCCGAGATAAGCGACCTGAAAAGCGTTATTGCAATGCTCTCGGAATGCAGCTTTGCCGACAAGGACAGGATATTTCTCTACGGCGAGAGCCAAGGGGGATTTGTGTCCGCCCTGGCCGCTGCTGAACCGGAAAGCGGCATTGCAGGCATTGCGCTGCTTTATCCTGCCTTCTGCATACCCGATACATGGCTGCCGAAAAAAGCCGAAGAAATGAGCGAGCCTTTTGATTTTATGGGAATGACGCTGTCAAGGGCGTTCCGTGAGGGTCTGCCGGAATATGATGTGTTTGAAGCGGTAAGCAATTTTACAAACCCCGTGCTGCTTCTTCACGGTGATAACGACGATCTGGTCGATTTAAGCTATTCGGAAAGGCTCAAAGCGGCGTTCCCCAACTGTGAGCTGCATATTTTCGCCGGTGAGGGACACGGCTTCTCCGCTTCGGCAAGAAAACAGATGCGCATTATGACGGCGGAATTTTTGGAAAGGCTTGCTTTCTGATATGAACGGGGCGATCTGTTCGCCCTGTTTTATTTTGCATAACAAATTTTCGTCTGCAAAATTGCGGCGTTATTGTGCATTGCAATATTTTTTGAAAAAGCTCTTGACAAACAGCCTAAGGTGACGTATAATAAAATTGCTAACTAAAATAGCTATTTTGATTAGGAGATGATCCCTATGGATTATGATTCTCTTGCAGATGAACTTATAAATATAAGGGGAAGCCGCCCACAGATACGCTTTGACCGAAAACTGTCCAAGGCAATGAAGGGCGAGATATTTGTCCTGAATTACCTTAAGCATCACGGCAACAAAGCCCACCCCAGAGAGCTGAGCGATGAAATGGTGGTAAGTACGGCGAGAACGGCAGTTATCCTTAACCATCTTGAAAAAGACGGTCTTATCTCCCGTGTTCCCGACCTTAACGACAACCGTCAGATAATAGTGTTCCTCAGTCAAAAGGGCGTTGAGCTTCTTGAAAGGCATCATCGGGAAATCGTAAAGTATATGGTAAAAATACTTGAAAGGCTCGGCGAAAAGGACGCTATGGAATATGTACGCTTGCAGAAAAAGCTGATGAGCGCTATTTCGGAGGGTTAAACAGCATTTAAGACCTGCAGCTTTGCGGCTGCGGGCAAAATATAACGCAAAATGCTAACTTGATTAGTAATTTTGTTAGAAAAATAATAACATTACAATAAAAGAAAGGGCGAGGATTTATGCAAAAAAACACAACAGGCAGCAAATTAAAGGCGCTGAGGGAATATGCCGATTATTCGCCTGAAAAACTGGCAAGATTCCTTGATTGCACACCCGAGCAGGTGACCGCTTGGGAACAGGACGAGGAAGAGCCAACCATAAACCAATGGATGATGATGTGCAGGCTTTACAGCGTTACTCCCGATGAGATGTTTTCACATATTGACCCGGAAGAGCTTGTGGACGAGGACATAAGAGACGAATTCTGCCACGAATCGGCTTTGAACAGGCTTGTTCAGTGGGGTCAGTATATATGAACGGAGGAATGGCTATGCCGCAGGAAAATAATACAAACACGGAGCTTGTTCTTACGGGCGAAAGCAGACTTGAAAAGCTGCCTGCAAGAAAGGTGAGCATTCAGAAGCTGTTTCATAAGGTATCTGTCCTTGATTACGCCATAATGTGGTTTCTTGCAGACAAGGCGGAGAGCGCAGACGAGAGCCGCAAATTCTATCTGAAGGAACTGTCGGAATCCTCAGGCATACATATGCACATAATAACGGAAATGGTGCGGCAGCTCCGTGACAAGGGTCTTGTTGAATGGAAGCATGACGGCAGCGGCGAAAACGGCACCTATATCCGCATAACGGCGGCAGGTATGCAGGCGGTAACGGAGCAGCGTGATATTCTGAAAAATTTTCACAGCAACGTTATTGAACGTTTCGGCGGTGAAAGATTTATAAAGCTGCTTAATGAAATGTCCGCTTTTGAGGATATTATGAGTGAAGAAATAGAAAGAGAGGAGCTTGAAAATGAGTGACAGAAAGCAGACGGATTTCCTTGCAGATAAGGAAGCTATGTGCATAAAAAACGATACTATATCAGACGTTCTTTTTGAGGAATACGGAGTGAACAGGGGACTGCGTGACCTTAACGGCAGAGGCGTTCTGACGGGACTTACCCGTATTTCCGATATTGTTTCCTTCAAGAACGAGGACGGAATGAGGATACCCTGTGACGGCGAACTTTGGTACAGAGGTTATCCCGTTGAGGAGCTTGTGGCGGAGTCGGAGGGTGTGTGTGGCTTTGAAGAGACAGCTTATCTTCTTTTGTTCGGAGAGAAGCCGGGGAAAAAGGAATTTGAGGATTTTAAGTCCTGCCTTGGAGAATACCGCAGGCTGCCCCCCGATTTTATCCGTGACGTTATAATGAAAGCACCTTCAAAGGATATAATGAACTCAATGACAAGGAGCATACTTACCCTTGCTTCTTACGATGACACGGTAAATTCGGGCAAGCTGGAGGACACCATACGCCAATGCCTGCAGCTTATCGCAGTTTTCCCCGAGCTTGCGGTGTACAGCTATCACGCTTACAATCACTATAAAAACTACGGCAGCATGATAATCCACAACCCTGACCCGAAGCTGTCTGCGGCGGAAAATTTCCTTTATATGCTCAGGGCGGACGGCAAGTACACCGAGCTTGAAGCAAAGGTACTGGACGTTGCGCTTATGCTTCATATGGAGCACGGCGGCGGAAACAACTCCACCTTTACCACAAGAGTTGTCACCTCCTCCGGTTCGGACACCTATTCCACCATTGCCGCAGCTATGTCCTCCCTCAAAGGTCCCAAGCACGGCGGAGCCAACATCAAGGTAATGGAAATGATGCAGGACATAAGGGAACACGTTTCCGACTGCACGGACAAGGACGAGGTAAGGAGTTATCTTGACAAAATACTTGACAAGCAGGCCTTTGACGGAAAGGGACTGATATACGGCATAGGTCACGCCGTTTACAGCATTTCCGACCCGAGAGAGCGTATACTCAAATCCTATGTTGAGCAGCTTGCGGAAGAAAAGGGCAGGGAAAACGACCTGCTTTTATACAAGAATGTGGAAGAGCTTGCGCCGGAGCTTATTGCGGAGAAGAGGAATGTTTACAAGGGCGTAAGTCCCAACGTGGATTTTTACAGCGGCTTTGTTTACAGTATGCTTGGCATACCCGTTGAGCTTTACACGCCCCTGTTTGCGGTAGCCCGTGTTGCAGGCTGGAGCGCACACAGAATAGAGGAGCTTATCGGAACAAGCAAGATAATCCGTCCTGCTTATATGAGCGTTATGGAAAGAAAATGACCTATATTCGCTTCGCTTAATGAATAATGAAAAATGAATAACGAATAATGAATAATTAAGGTGTTCGCTTCGCTCACGGATCATCATTTGCGAGCGCTCCTTGATCATTCATTTTTCGTTATTCATTAAATTAAGATCACATAATTGAAATGCCGATCACGGTTATATTATCCGTGCTTCCGCCTTCTTCCGCAAGCTCCACAAGGGCTGCAAGCCTTTTCGGCAGCTTACGGGGCAGGGCAAGGGTATCTTCAAATTCTCCCTTGGTTATATAGTCCGCAAGCCCGTCGCTGCATATGAGAATAAGGTCTCCCGGCGCTATTCCGCCCTCGATGGGGGTAACGTCCACGGTGGGGTCCTCCTCCGCATTGCCGAGAACGGGGAAAATAACGTTTCTGTGAACATGGCGGCGCTTTTCCTCCGCCGTTATCTCGCCCTGTTCATAAAGCATCTGCACAAGAGACTGATCTCTTGAAAGCTGCTTTATAACGCCGCCTCTGCAGCGGAACAGCTTGGAATCTCCCACGTTTATCATCACTGCTCCTCCGTTTGCGTCAACGGCAAGGGCGCAGAAGGTGGTCTGCATATTGACGTTGTTCCCCGTTATGCCGTATCTGCGCAGGCGGCGGTGTATGTCAAGCACCTTTTTTTCGTAATCCGCACCGGGAACGGGTCTTATCTCCGCAGCCATTTCAAGAGCAAGCCTTGAAGCAACCTCCCCCGAGGTCTCCCCTCCCACTCCGTCGGCAACGGCAGCAATAAAGGGTGCAGCCAAGGTGTATTCCGCCTGCTTTTCGGTGGTAACGATTTTATTTATAAGAAATGCGTCCTCGTTATGGTCACGGACGGCTCCTTTATCGGTTATACCGCAGCAATAGTACATTTTACAGTCATTTCCCTAAGGGAAAATGCTCTCCTTTCCGATGTTTGCGGTCTGCAAATCAAATCTTCTGAATAATTATATACCTCCTCCGTCACGATTTCAATATTTTTTGCTCAATGTTTACATCGGGGAAAATAATTTTGAACAAATCGACGTCATTTTTGCCTTTTATATGTGTAAAATATACAGAAACGCAAAGGTCACCGCAAAATAAGTTGACAAATAGCTGAAATTGATGTATATTATTATTAATAGTAAATGTTCGACAGTCTTTATAATATGACAAATAATTCTATGGAGGCTAATCACTATGAGCGATATAAAACTTACCGAACTTATAAGCGTCGGTACCCTTCAGGAGATCCAGGACGGTTTTGCAAAGCTGACAGGTATGGCGGCTCTTACCACCGATGAAACAGGCGCAGCCGTTACCAGAGGAAGCAACTTCACCGAATTCTGTATGGAGATAACAAGAAAAAGTCCCGTAGGCTGCCGCCGCTGCGAAGAGTGCGACAGAAGCGGCGGAGAAAAAACAATGCTTACCAAGAAAGCTGTTTCCTATTCCTGCCATGCAGGACTTACCGACTTTGCCGCACCTATTATGCTTAACGGCGAAATGATAGGCTCCTTTATCGGCGGACAGGTCCTCACCGAAGAACCGGACGAGGAACATTTCAGAGAGATTGCAAGAGATATGGGCGTTGACGAGGATAAGTACATCGCCGCTCTCAGAAAGGTAAAGATCGTAAACAAGCAGCAGGTAGAAGCTGCGGCGGATTTCCTTTTCATCATCGCAAATCTGCTTTCCAAGACCGCTTATGACGCTTACATATCCAAGCAGAGCAACGCAGGACTTACCTCCCTCAGCAGAACTATGTACAAAAAGGTGGACGAAGCCTCGGGCAATCTTAACCTTATCACAAAGCGCATACAGGGAGTTTCTTCCTCTTTCGATACTCTTGAAGGCATAGCTGCAAAGGCTTCTGCGGAAGTAAACAAGACCACAGACACCCTCAAGCAGATACAGGATATTGCCATGAACACCAAGATCCTGGGCTTCAACGCTTCTATCGAGGCTTCAAGAGCCAAGGAAGCAGGAAAGGGCTTCGGCGTTATCGCACAGGAAGTAAGAAGCCTTGCTGAAACAAGCAAAAGCTCTGCCGACAGCATCCAGAACGCTATGGGTCACATTGACGAGTACACAGGCGATATAAACGAACAGATCAAAAACACAAGAATCCTTCTTACACAGTGCCTTGACGAGATCAACAGCTTCTCTGAGCTTCTTAAAGAAATACAGAACGTCAAGGAATAATAAACTGCATAAAATATCATTCGCATAAAGGAGGCGGATCATATGGATCTCAGCACATCTGTAGCACAGCTTTCAATGAGCATGAGCAGCGCAAAATTCCAGCAGCAGCTTGGTACAAGCGTAATGAAAAAGGCTATGGACATAAATTCACAGCTTGCGCTCGGCACTCTTGAAATGCTTGACAAGGCTTCTCCTGCCGCTTTCAGCGGAGACGTCGGAGCAATTTTTGACGTAAGAGCATAAGCTGCGCTTCGGCGCAAAGGCTCTCCCCTGCATACATCAAGCCGGGGAGAGTTTTTTTTATGCAATACACATTTGCACAAAAGGTCAGTATATTCGGCTTGAAACAACATTGAAAAGCGCTGTCGAATGACGTATAATTGACACTAATAACCATTTATCCATAGGTTAATCGGTTATTAATTAAATCCAAACAAAAGGCGGTAATTTAAAATGAATCCATATCTTCCAAACTGGGAATATATCCCCGACGGCGAGCCGAGAGTTTTCGGCGACAGGATCTATGTCTACGGCTCACACGACAGATCAGGCTCGGACGAGTTCTGCGACTTCGTTCTGAAATGCTGGAGCGCACCTCTTTCCGACCCTAACAAGTGGGTGTGCCACGGTGATATTTTCCACACAAGAGCAGACCGTGACCACCCCTCGGACATCGACTGGAACGGTGAGAAAACCATGCTTTTCGCCCCCGATGTTGTTCAGGGCAAGGACGGAAAATACTATCTTTACGCATACATTGTTAACGCAAAGGGCTGCGTTGCGGTCAGCGACAAGCCGGAGGGACCCTTTAAGCTGGTTGCGCCCTATAAATACACCATACCCGACGAGGTTTGCTGCAACGGCTGGTTCATCGACCCGGGCGTTCTTGTGGACGATGACGGCAGGACGTATATCTACTGCGGCTTTGAGCGTTCCTTCCTTGCGGAGATAAACAGCGAAAATATGTATGAAGTCCTTGACGGCACCTGCATCGAGCATTTTATCCCCTGCGTTCCAACGGAGGAGGGCGGTTTTGCCGAAAAAGAAGCGCTGTTTTACGAAGCCTGCTCACCGAGAAAGATAAACGGGCTTTACTATATGATATACTCCCCCAAAAGGGGCAGCAGGCTTGCATATGCAACGGCGGAAAAGCCCGAAGGACCGTATACCTATCGGGGATATATCGTTGACAACGGCGTGGATTACCCCGGCGGAAATAACCACGGCTCTCTTGCCTGCATAAACGGACAATGGTACATTTTCTACCACCGAATGACAAATGGAACGATAATGTCAAGACGAGGCTGCGTTGAAAAGGTGGAAATACTGCCCGACGGCACAATTTCCCCCGTTGAAATGACCTCGCTGGGCTTTGAGGACAGCCTTGACCCTTATGAGATAACCCCTGCCGATGCAGCCTGCGTACTTAAAGGCAGCGCTTTTATCACCGAAAGGAACGTTTTTGAGCGCCCCGTTATCAACATCTGCGATGGAGATGTTATCGGCTACAAATACTACGACTTCGGCAGCGACTTTTCAAGCAAAACTATGGAATTTGCCGCAAAAATAAAGGGCATGGGCGCAGACTGCCATATGCACATCTTTGCTGACGATGAAGAAATAGGTGTGTGCGATATAGGTCAGGACGGCGGCGCTGTAAAAGCTATCGTAAAAGCCGTTATGGGCAGACACGCAGTTTATTTCAAAATTTCCACAGATTACAACGGCTGGACGGGCGAATATTTCAAGGGCAGGAGCCTGTTTGAGCTTATTGAATTTGTTTTTATGAAGTGATGCCGAAAACGGTTCACGGCACGGCGGTTCAAGATACGTTGGCAAAACTCCGACGCACGTTTTTGTCTGCTGTTGTTAAAAATGCACTAAAATTGCTGCCTTGATTTTTTATCGTTGAACACAAAAAACAAAATTTCAAAAATCAAAAAAAACTTAAAAAAAATGTTGTAGACAGCGTTTTCAAGTGATATAATAATATGTATATGGACGTTTATGTGCTTATTTTACAGTCGGGGCGGTGATTTTTGAGCGTAATGCCCCGTTATTGAAATTTTATCGTATCTTGGAGGTCAAAAATGTTTACTAAGGATATTGGAATAGATCTTGGAACCGCAAATACCCTCGTTTATATGAGAGGAAAGGGAATTATTATAAGAGAACCTTCGGTCGTTGCCGTTGATACCCGTACAGACCGTGCAAAATATGTTGGTCAGGAGGCAAAGGACGTTATCGGACGTACTCCCGGCTCCATCGTTGCCGTCAGACCCCTTAAGGACGGTGTTATCGCCGATTTCGATATTACCACTACTATGCTCCAGGAGTTTATCAGAAAGGCTCTGAGAGGCTCACTCTTTACAAAGGCGAGAGTTATCATCTGTATTCCCTCGGGCGTTACTGCCGTTGAAAGACGCGCCGTTAAGGAAGCTGCCGAAAACGCAGGCGCAAAGAGGGTAAATATCATCGAGGAGCCTATGGCTGCCGCTATCGGAGCAGGTCTGCCCGTTTCCGAGCCTCAGGGTTCAATGATAGTAGACATCGGCGGCGGTACTTCCGAGGTTGCCGTTATCTCTCTCGGCGGAATCGTTACTTCACGCTCCGTTCGTATCGCAGGCGACGCATTTGATACCGCTATAATCAATTACATCAAGAAGAAGTACAACCTGCTTATCGGTGAAAGAACAGCCGAGAATGTTAAGATCGCTATCGGTTCCGCATTCCCTATGGAGCAGGAGACCGAAATGGAAATAAAGGGACGCAACCTTCTCAACGGTCTGCCGGAAAACATCATCGTTACCTCCGCAGAGATAAGAGAAGCCCTTGCAGAGCCTCTTTCCCACGTTATTGAAGCTATCAAGGTAACGCTTGAAAAGACTCCCCCTGAGCTTGCTGCGGATATTATCGACCAGGGCATTACCCTTGCAGGCGGCGGCGCTCTTATCAGAGGTCTTGACAAGCTCATCAACAAGGAAACGGGTATGCCCGTATACGTTGCCGAAACTCCCCTTGACTGCGTTGCTGACGGCACGGGCAAGGTGCTTGAAGATATTGAAAAGCTCCACGAAGTTCTTAACGACGATTCCAAGTATTATTGATAGGGGTCTTTGCTGAATTATGATAAAAGGCGGATAGGGTTATCCGCCTTTTTGTGAAAACACACATTTATCCGCAAATCTGAGGAAAGGGAGGGCAGAACGTGAGGGATTTTTTCAAAAGCTCAAAATTCAAGGTACTTATAGCGCTTATTGCCGTTATAATCGGCGTTATGATATATTCCCTTACAAAAGGCGGCTACACCTCGGACAGCGCTTCCTTTTTCAGCGTTGTGCTGGAGCCGTTCCAGAAAGCCTCCACAGCTATTTCCGAAAAGGTGACTACTGCGCTTGATACCCTCGTTCACGCCAAGAACTACCGTGAGGAAAACGAACAGCTGAAAGAACGCCTTAACCAGCTTTACAACGAAATTATAGATTACAATAAATTACAGACCGAAAACGCCGAGCTGAGAGAACTGCTTAACCTTAAAGAAGAGAACGACGGCTTCGTTTTCACCGCTCCCTGCACGGTCATTGCAAGAACGGCAAACGACCCCTACGGCTCCTTTACCATTGACAAGGGCAGTGATGACGGCGTTGCGCCTTACGACCCTGTTATAACCTCCGGCGGACTTGTGGGCATATGCTTTGACGTTTCAAGAAGCACATCAAGAGTTCAGACCCTTTATTCCCCGAGGACGGCGGTGGGCGTTACGGCTGTTCACTCAAAGGCTACGGGCATACTTGAAGGCGACTACGAGCTTGCATCCCAGGGCTTCTGCCGTATGAGCTACATTGAGAAAAACTCCGGCATAAGCAAGGGCGATGTTATCTATACTTCGGGAAGCGAGACCTTCCCCGAGGGTCAGCTTATAGGAACGGTGGAGGACGTTATCATGGAGGACAGCGGTCTTTCAAAGTACGCCGTTATAAAGCCTGCTATTGACCCGGATGCGGTAAGCACGGTTTTTGTTATAACCGATTTCAACGGACAGGGTGCGGATAATGAACATTGACGTTAAAAGAAAACGTGAAAAAATAAACGCCGCAGTACGCTGGGCACTGTACTATCTGCTGCTGGCGATCGAATATATAGTAATGACTACGATACAGGTGAATATACCCGTGCCGCTGCTGCTTCTGGCAACGGCTGTGTGCATATCGGTGTTCGAGGATCCCTTTGATTCTGCGCTTACGGGCTGCATTGCGGGGCTTATGCTTGACGCTGCGGAGGGTACGCTCATCGGCATGAACGGCATTATAATGATGTGGTGCTGTCTTATGTCATCACTGCTTTTCTATTTTGTTATGAGAAAGCATATCATCAACGTTCTGATGCTGTCGGCGGCTTCGGCCTTTATTCAGACAGGCTTCAGATACGTTTTTTATTACTCCATATGGGGTTACGACAAGCACGGTCAGATATATTTAAAAGAGTTTCTGCCCGTAATTATCACTACGGTAATTGCTTCGGCACTGTTTTATCCGCTGATAAGGCTTATGCACAGAAAGCTGGGCAAGATACGGGAGACCTACGTTGAAGAAAAATCGGACGATATTGTGAGAGAGTGATTTTTGTACCGCTTTAGGGAGGAGCTTATGGACGGTATTGCGGAAAAAATAAGAGCGCTTTTTCTTGTAGGGGTAACTCTTGCGGCAATGGCCTTCGGCGCTATTGCGCTGATGAAGATACAGGTGGTCGACGGCAGCGAATATCTTGAAAAGGCTAAAAGCACCTCAATGGCGCAGCAGGACATCCAGGCTCCCAGAGGGGAGATAGTGGACGCTGCCGGAAAAGAGGTCGTAAGCAACAAGGTGGGCTACAACGTTATTCTTGAAAAGGCATTCCTGCCCTCCGATAAGCAGGAGATAAACAGGATAGTGCTGAAAATAGCCGAGATACTTGAAGAGGACGGGGTGGAGTGGATAGACACTCTGCCAATAACAAAGGAAAAGCCCTACGAATTCCTTGATTCAAGAGACGGGGATATTGCAAAGCTGAGAAAAAACATTGCCGTTCAGCCTTATGCCACCGCTGCGGAGTGTATAGACGCAATGACGGAGCAGTATGAGATAGACAGCAGCTATACCGACCGTCAGAAACGCATTATCGCAGGAATAAGATACGAAATGTATATCCGCAGCTTTTCCCTTTCAAACCGCTATACCTTTGCGGAGGATATTCCCATGGATACGGTGGTAAGGCTCAAGGAGGCTTCCTTCGGACTTGATGGAATGGACATTCTTGAAGAAGCCATAAGGGTCTATGAGGACATTAACTCCGCTCCCCATATCGTTGGAACGGTCGGCTCAATAAATGCAGACGAGTACGAGGAGCTGAAAGAGGACGGCTACCTTATCAACGATGTTCTCGGCAAAAGCGGCGTTGAAAAGGCTATGGAATCGGAGCTGAGAGGCACTGCAGGAACAAGGTCGCTGGAGCTTCTTGACGGAACGGTGGTCTCCGACACGGTAACGGAAGAGCCTGTTCCCGGACACACGGTAAAGCTGACCATTGATATGGATTATCAGAGCAAGGTGCAGGAGATACTGGAAAACCACATTTACTGGCTGCAGAATCAGACTTCGACCAATAAAAAGGGTGAGAACGCCAACGCAGGCGCTATCGTTGTTACCGATGTCAAAACAGGAGCCATACTTGCGGCGGCTACCTCTCCAACATATAAGATAAGCGATTATCTTGACAACTATTCCGCCGTTGCCAACGGTGAGAATTCCCCCCTGCTGAACAGAGCAACTTCGGGACTTTACCGCCCCGGTTCGACGTTCAAGACCGTTACCGCCACAGCAGGTCTTAACTACGGCATAATCGACAGCAGCACCACTATTACCTGCCATCAGGAATACACCTACTGGGAGGATTACAAGCCCAAATGTACCGGCTTGCACGGCAGGATAAACGTTATTACCGCCATTGAGAAATCCTGCAACATCTTCTTCTACGAAACGGGCAGGCTCATGGGCATAGACAGGCTTGCAAAATATGCGGAGCTTTACGGCTTCGGTCAGAACACGGGCATTGAAACGGGAGATTCCGCAGGCTATTTTGCCACTCCCGAGACCTTTCAGGAACGCCGCCTTGAATGGCAGGCAGGACTTGTTGTTCAGGCTGCCATAGGTCAGTCGGAAACGGCTGTTACACCGCTCCAGATGGCTATGCAGGCAAATACTATCGCCAACAAGGGCGTCCGCTACAAGCCTTATGTGGTGGACAGCGTTTACACCTACAATATGGAGGAGCTTCTGAGCGTTACTTCTCCCAAAATTGCGGCAAAAATACCCGATGAAACGGGCTATACCTTTGATACGGTCATAAAGGGAATGGAACAGGCGGCGAACTTTTTGCCCTACTCCTATCCTGCGGTAAAGGATTATTACCTTGATTACCGCCTGACGGAGCTTCCCGAACAGGCTGCCATAAAGACGGGTACCCCTCAGATGACCTCGGCGGAGGACACAGGCTCCGCATTCATAGGCTTTTACCCCTCGGAGGATCCTGTTATCGCCTTTTCGGGCTTTGTTGAACACGGAGAATATTCAAAATTTATGATAAGACAGATAATAGAAGCATATTATAATAAGGGCTATAAAGTTGTCTCTCCCGTTATGACGGCAGCCGAAGACAGCACGGAAATACTTGCCGGACTGACTGAGAGCGCAGAATAAAGCATAAATACCGCTGCATTTGGAACGGTGCGGCGGTATTGCTTTTTTATTCTTGTGCAAAATATACAGAAAAACTAAAATAAATAAAGCTAACTCAACAAAATTGTGCAGATTGATTAAAAAAGTCTTTGACTTTTGCTGAAAATGTGTTACAATGTAAATTAGCTAATAATCGCTTTGCGGAGGCTTTCCCCACAGGGCGAATTTCTTGATTCTGAAAGGAGTTTCATATGTCTAAAATCATTGCTATCACTTCCGGTAAGGGCGGCACCGGCAAATCCTCTATCTGTGCCGAACTTGGCTTTGCGCTTGCAAAGCAGGGACACAGAACTCTTATTATTGAGCTTGATTTCGGTCTTAGATGCCTTGATATCATGCTTGGCGTAAAGAATGATATAAAATACGACCTGGGTTCGGTCATAGCCGGTGAATGTGACGTTTATCAGGCTACAACGCCGGTAAAGATCGCTTCAAACCTCAGCCTTGTCTGCGCCCCCGAGGATCCTTTTTCCAAGGTCGACGCCGAAACAATAAAGAATATCTGCGCTGAAATGAGAAAATATTACGAATACATAATCGTAGATACATCCGCAGGTACAAACGAGAGCGTTTTCGATGTTGTGGAACAGTCCGACCTTATCCTTATCAATACAACTCCCGACCCTATCTGCGTAAGAGATGCAAGAACTATGTCGGATGAATTCTATAAGAGAGGCAATAAAAAGCAGCGCCTTATCATCAACAAGGTCGACCCACAGATCTTCCAGTCGGATATTATCAAGGATCTTGATGAAATTATAGACACGGTAGGCGTACAGCTTATCGGCGTTATCCCCTCGGATGATGCAGTTGTGGTTTCAACAGGAAAGGGCATCCCTCTTCCCTCCAATTCCAACGCATTCAAGGCATTTGACGCTATTTCCAGACGTATAAAGGGCGAGGACGTTCCTCTCAGCTTCAAAATGCTTCTCCAGTAATTTTACGGAACCTGAAAATTAATTCCTTAAAACAAAAAATAAGAAGGGAATGACAAACCAATGAATATTGCTCTTATTGCACACGATTCTAAAAAAGAGCTTCTGGTTCAGTTCTGCATTGCTTACTGCGGAATTTTATCGAAGCACAATCTTTGCGCCACAGGTACTACAGGCAAAATGGTTGCACAGGCAACAGGTCTTAACATACAGCGTTATTTAAGCGGTTCGCAGGGCGGCGACCAGCAGATATGCGCCCGTATTTCCTGCAACGAGATCGACCTGCTGCTGTTTTTCAGGGATCCGCTTTCTCCGAAGCCTCATGAGCCTAACGAGATGAATCTTCTCAGGCTTTGTGATGTTCACAATATACCGGTAGCTACGAATATTGCTACTGCAGAGGCGCTTATACACGCTCTTGAAAGAGGCGACCTTGACTGGCGCCAGATCGTTAATCCGAACATCTGACAAAAGCTGTCAGGTGGCGGCATTGCTGCGCCTTAAAATTGAATTGTTTAAATTTCGGCAGAGATGATTTTGTGATTTTCTCTGTCGTTTTTTATTGAATTTGGAATGTGGAAAGTTGAAAGTTGAATTATATGCGCTTCGCTAAATGAATAATGAAAAATGAATAGTGAATAATGAATAATTATGGTGTTCGCTGCGCTCACGAATTTTAAAATACATCGCCGCAGGCGATACCATAATTCCACTTTCAACTTTCCACATTGAAAACAACTTCACTCTCCACTCTTAACACTCCAAATTTAAAAAAGCTTTGTTTCCTACTTGACAAGCAGAAATATTTGAGTTATATTATTATATATAAGCTGTGACGGAGAGAGTAGTGAGGGCTGCCGCTTAAGAGAGGACAGGGCAAGGTGAAACTGTCTGCGAGCCGTAAACGAAGGACACTCCCGAGCTTCCGTGCGATAAAACACGGACGTTTGCTGCGTTAAAGCCAATGAGGGCGAAGCGGTCTTATGCTTTGCCGAATCAGGGTGGCACCGCGATGTATCAGTCGTCCCTTGTTTGAAAGCAAGGACGGCTTTTTATTTTTATACGAAAGGAATGAGTATTAGTGGAATTGATAGCACAAAGACCAAACGGAACCAAAGACGTTGCTCCTACGGAGGTTTATAAGTGGCATACCATTGAAAGAATAGCCGCCGAAACAGCTGAGTGCTGCGGCTTTAAGGAGATACGTTTCCCCACATTTGAAAATACTGCGCTGTTTAAAAGAAGCGTGGGAGATACTACGGACGTTGTACAGAAGGAAATGTACACCGTTACCGCAAAGAGCCGTGACAACGGAAAGGACAGCGGAGAGTTCACCCTCCGTCCCGAGGGTACGGCAGGTGCGGCGAGAGCTGTTGTGGAGAACGGTTTGCTCAACAGCGCTTTGCCCTTGAAGGTGTTTTATATAATATCCTGCTTCCGTCACGAAAAGGTGCAGAAGGGCAGGCTTCGTGAGTTCCACCAGTTCGGCGCCGAGATGTACGGCAGCGCCGATGCAGGTGCGGACGCAGAGGTCATTGCTATGGTGGCAAAGATACTGGACAGACTTGGTATCGACAACGTTGAGCTTATGATAAACTCTATCGGCTGTCCCAAGTGCCGTGCGGAGTACCACAAGGCGCTAAAAGAGTATTTCAGCGCAAGAAAGGATGAGCTTTGCCCAACCTGCCTTGACAGACTTGAAAGAAACCCTATGCGTATACTGGACTGCAAAAGCCCTATTTGTCAGGATATTGCAAAGGACGCTCCTCTTATACTGGATTTTCTCTGCGAGGACTGCAGCGCTCACTTTGAAAAGCTGAAAAGACTGCTGGGCGAAATGGGTATCGGCTATACCGTTGACCCACACATTGTAAGAGGCCTTGATTATTATACAAAGACCGTGTTCGAGTTTGTTACCAAGGACATCGGCGCACAGGGTACGGTATGCGGCGGCGGACGTTATGACGGTCTTATTGAGCAGATAGGCGGAAACCCCACTCCCGCTCTCGGCTTTGCAATGGGCATTGAGCGTCTTATCCTTACAATGGACAGCAAGGGTGCGCAGTATATCCCCGATAAGAAGTGCGACCTTTATATCGCATCAATGGACGAGGACGCTCAGACAAAGGCAGCGGTGCTTGTGGATAAGCTGCGATCCGAGGGATTCTATGTGGAATTTGATACGGTGGGCAGAGGTCTGAAAGCGCAGATGAAATACGCCGACAAGATAGGCGCAGCCTTTGCAATTGTTCTCGGCAGCAACGAGATAGAAAGCGGCAAGGCAATGCTGAAAAATATGGCTACGGGCGAACAGACGGAAATTTCTCTCGGCGATAAATTTGTTGACGATTTTTCCAACATTGCCGTTGCAAATATGTTCAGCGTAACCCTTGACGATTTCAGTATGGGTAATGGGATATAACAATACATCGACGAAAACCCTTTGAAATGGGAGAGTGATTGCTTCTATGTATGAACAGCAGGCGAAACTTTTGATCTTAACAGCAGGCGATGAGGTCGTTTTTGAGGGACGTACCGACGAGGTGATAGATTTTCTTTCGGAGGGCAACATTCACCAAAGAAACGACGTTGAAGGTGCCTTTGAATGGCTTGACGAAAAATACGGCGATACCGACGGAAGGATAATTGCAGACGTTGTTTCGCTTATCGACAGCACGGAGCTTCTCGACGGACTTGGAACAAGAGCAATATTCTGGATCGCAGCATTGATGATGAAAAACGGTACGCTGAAAAAGCTGCCCATGCCCTATGTATTTAAACTTATGCCGATAATTCAGCGCAAAACTGCGGTGCATGAGATAAAAGTGAATAGGGCAAACAAAGAAGCGGCGGCTTTTCTGGAACGCTTCAAGGAAATAATCGGTGGTCTGTCCGAGGGTAAGATGAGCGAGGACGAAGGGCTGACGGAAATATTCAAGGCTATGCCCGAAAAGGATCTTGTTGAACACAAACTGAAAACAGACCCTAATTTTACAAAGGCTTTTCGTGTCATAAAGCAGATCTCCGAAAGATGCAAGGACGAAAAACTGAAATTATTGACCGATAAAGTTTTTGAAGAATTTGGTCTTGAACTGTAAAAGGACGGGTTCCGTAATGTGTGAAGAAGTTGACGAAGTTGAAATAAAGCGGAAAAAGAGAGCGTCAAGGCAGAAATGGCTTGCCGCCGTCCTGCTTGTGCTGATTTTTGCGGTTCCGGCAGCCGTTATGTTTAACAGCTCCTATGCAAGCTGGCATATCTTCACAAAAAGCCGCATTAAAGAGCTTGAGCAGGTCTTTTCTGTGGATTTTTCCGAAAATACCGTGTTTGAGCGTTATAAAAAGGTGTACGCTTTTCAAGCCGGCGAGTGCCACACCCTTTATATCACGGGAATTGAGGTTCCCGAGGACTTCTGCCGCAATTGTATCAACGGCGAGTTAAAGTTTGTGACCGATTTTGGCGGAAAAAGCGCAGATGAAATACCCACGGAATACTGGTATGACGGAAGTTACAGAAAAGCCGATTTTATGTGCCGTTACGGTACAAAAAGCAGCAATTACACGACCGATGTTTATTTCTTTGAAAACGGCAGCGGCGGTTATGATGTAAAATTTATCAAGTAAAATATATTGAAAGGAAGTTTTTAAAATGGCAGACACAATGGCAGGTCTTCACCGCACCCATTACTGCGGCGAGGTGCTTAATGCAGGCGAAACAGTTACGGTGGGCGGCTACGTTGACACCGTAAGAAACAAGGGAGGCATTATTTTTATCGTTCTCCGTGACAGAACGGGCGTTGTTCAGCTTACCTTCAACGAAACAACGGATAAAACAGTCTTTGAAAAGGCTGCCTCCTGCCATTCCGAGTACGTTGTAATGGCAAAGGGCGAGGTCAGAGAGCGTGAAAGCGTTAACGACAAGATAGCTACGGGTCACGTTGAGATATTCGTTGACGACCTGCGTATCCTTGCAAAGGCGCAGACACCTCCTTTTGAAATTGTTGATAACACCAACACTAACGAGGAGCTTCGCTTAAAGTACCGTTACCTTGACCTGCGCCGCAAAAAGCTGCAGGACAACATTATCAAGCGCAGCAAAATTGCCAAAGTCGCAAGAGATTATTTTGCGGAAAACGGCTTTATCGAAATTGAAACTCCTATGATGATAAAATCCACTCCCGAAGGCGCAAGAGACTACCTCGTTCCTTCAAGAGTCCACCCCGGCAAGTTCTACGCTCTGCCCCAGTCTCCTCAGATATACAAGCAGCTCCTTATGATAGCAGGCTTTGACCGTTATATCCAGCTTGCTCGCTGCTTCCGTGACGAGGATCTCCGTGCAGACAGACAGCCCGAATTTACTCAGATAGACCTTGAAATGTCCTTTGTTGACGTTGAGGATATTATGAAAATGGCAGAGGGCTTTGTTCAGCGTGAGTTCAAGGAAGTAATGGGCATTGATATTCCCGTACCCCTGCCAAGACTTACCTACACCGACGCTATGAACCGTTACGGCTCCGACAAGCCCGACACACGCTTCGGAATGGAAATTGTTGATATTTCCGATGTAGTCAAGGGCTGCGGCTTCGGCGTGTTCACCTCTGCAATTGAAAACGGCGGCTCCGTAAGGGCTATCACAGCCAAGAACGCCGCTGCTGTTCTCACAAGAAAAGAGATAGACAAGCTGACCGAGTATGTAAAGGGTATCGGCGCAAAGGGACTTGCTTATGTCCGCTGGGTAGAGGACGCTCCTGCTTGTTCCTTCTCCAAGTTTATGTCTGAGGACGAGCTTAAAGCCGTTCTTAACGCTGTAGGCGCAGAAAAGGGCGACGTTGTGCTTATCGTTGCTGACAAGAACAAGGTGGTACTGCCTACTTTGGGCGCACTCCGTCTTAAGGTTGCAAAGCAGCTTGACCTTATCCCCGAGGGCAAGTACAATTTCTTGTGGATAACCGAGTTCCCCTTCTTTGAATGGAACGAGGAAACACAGCACTGGGACGCAATGCACCACCCCTTCACAATGCCTATGGACGAGTGCCTGCAGTATCTTGATACAGCCCCCGAAAAGGTGTTTGCAAAGGCTTACGACCTTGTGCTTAACGGCACTGAGCTTTCCAGCGGCTCTATCCGTATCACAGACTATGAGCTTCAGCAGAAGATGTTTGAAGCCCTTGGCCTTACCGACGAGGAGATAGACGCAAAGTTTGGATTCCTTGTTGACGCTTATAAGTACGGCGCAGCTCCCCACGGCGGTATGGGTATCGGTCTTGACCGTCTTGCAATGATAATGTGCGGCGCAGACAGCCTGAGAGATGTTACTGCATTCCCCAAGGTACAGAACGCCTCCGAGCTTATGTCGGCTTGCCCTGCCGTTGTTGACAAGGAAAGCCTTGATATTCTCGGCATTGCTGTTACCAAAAAGGAAGAAGAATAATAAGCGGAATTTTTCCTATACACAACAAAAACCCTCTTTCCACAGCTTGTGCGGAAAGAGGGTTTTGTTATTTATTTTTGCAGCTTACTGTGCGGATTTTGTGGAAACGGTAAGAATGTCGGAAGCGTTTCCTGTCTGGTATTTTCCGTTTACCTTATTAAGAGCGTAAACCTTGAACTTGTATTTTGTACCCTTGGTAAGACCGCTTACAGTACACTTTGCACCCTGTACAGTCTTGTACTTTTCGTACTTGCCTGTCTTGGAGTTGTACATATATACTGCGTAAGCGTCAGCGCCGTCAACAGCGTCCCATGCAAGGCTGATGCTTGTTGTGGATTTTTTGGTGGCTCTGAAATTCTCGGGAGCGGAGAGCTTGCTTGAAGAAGAGGAAGAAGAGGAGCTGCCGGAAGCGTATTTATATGTAATGTTGTTTTTCTTTGCATACTTTTCGGCTTCGGAACCCTTGGTTACGATCATTGTAACCTTCACGGGTGTGTACTTCTTGATACCATAGTAGAGAACACCGAGCTGAACGAAGTTCTTTGTAACGGGGTTCTTGCTGAGTGTTTCGTAGTAAACGGAGGTCTTGCTGTCTGCCTTGCCGAAGTAATATATTTCGTCCCAGGCATTGGCAGCGGTCTTTGAAGCGTAGAAATAGCCGATGTGAGCATTGTCGCCGCCGGATTCAAACTTTGTGGCGGAGGGAACGGTGATCTCTTTAAGGCTGAAGCAGTTAAGGAATGCGAGAGGACAGATCTTTGCGCAGTTCTTGGGGAGATTTACGGTTTCAAGGGAGATACAGCCGCGGAAAGCAGATGCGTATATGGTGAACTTATTGCTGCCTTCGGCAATATTGAGCTTCTTAAGTCCCTGGCACTGGAGGAATGCGTATTCGCCGATACCTCTTACGCTCTTTTTGAATTCAATGCTTTCAAGGCTGAAGCAGCGAGAAAATGCATCTGCGGATACAGAAACATTGCTTTCAACTATTACCTTTTTGAGCTTTATACAATCCTTGAATGCGCTCTGACCGATAGAGACACACTTTGAAGGAATGGTAACGGAGGTAATGGTAGTGTTTTCCTGGAAAGCCTCTTCGCCAATGTAGCTTACATTTGAAGGGATAACGATATCTCCACCTGAACCCTTGTAGGAAGCAACATATTTCAGACCGTCCTTGTCTGTGGAGATAACAAAGCCGTTTTCGCTGGTGTTGTTCTTGCTTGCAGGTACTACATCATAAGCAAAGCCGTAAGCGAGGAGATTGTAATCTCTGTCATAGGCGATAACTTCAAAATCATAGCTTGTATCGGGATCGAGACCTGTAATTGTACATCCGGGTGTGGTGCTGGTCTTGTAGGATTTCCATTCGGTGTCGCCGCTTTTGCGGTAAAAAACGCTGTATCTGTATGCGCTGTACAATCTTGTCCATGAGAGAGTAACGCTGCGGTTTCCGGGAGTTGCCTTGAAATCGGAAAGAGTAGCACTGGTGTCAGCTTCGGAAACAATGGCTGTGGAAAGACCCGTTTCCGAAGGGATTACGGTAAATGTACCCACTGCCAGCATTGCGGCAAGAGTTGCCGAGATAAGTTTTGATGTTTTCATAAATAAACTCCTTTTTCATAATCTTTGAAATGCCATTAAATAACAAATCGGTTAAAAACGATTTATTCAATAATGCCGTATATATTATAGCACTCGAAAACAGCTATGTCAACTATTGTAAAATAAAAGAAATAAAATTCTACAGGCAAATAATATAATAAAAAAGAGGCGCATTTTAAATGCATCCTCTTTTTTATTATATTATGCAATTTAATATTTTTACTTGTTTTTAGTTTTAACAGAAACAGGTTTAGATATAGTTCCTTTTTGATATTTTCCGTTTACTTTGTCAAGAGCAACGACTTTTAATTTATATGTGGTTCCTTTTTTGAGACCGCTGACAGTACATTGTGCGCTTTTTACTGTTTTGTATTTTTCATATTTTCCTGTCTCAGAGTTGTAAAGATATACGGTATATCCGTCTGCACCTTCAACTGCGTCCCATGACAGAGTTATGCTTGAGGCAGACTTCTTTTTTACCTTAAAGTTTGTCGGAGCGGCAAGCTTTGCGGAAGAGGAAGATGCGGATGAATCATATTTATAGTCAATGCCGTATTTCTTCGCATACTTTTCAGCGTCCGAGCCTTTGGTAACGGTCATTGTCAGCTTTTTGGGGGTGAACTTTTTGCAGTTGTAATATAAGCCGTCAATATCGGATTCATAACCTCCTGCTGATGTAGAATAGAAATCCAGATATACAGAGGTTTTTCCGTCTGCTTTTGCTGTATAGAATTTATTGCTCAAGTAGTCATCTTCTGTTTTGGCACCGTTGAAAAAGCCAAAATGGTCTGAACCGAAGCTGTCATTGAAAATAATTTCTGCTTTTGCAGGTATTGTTATTTTTTCAAGACTTGTGCAGTTCAGAAAAGCCTTGCCGTAAATGCCGGCGCATTTATCGGGTATATCAACAGATTTCAGCGAATAGCAATCATAAAACGCATTAGGTCCTATCCAGAATTCCTTTTCGTTCTTTTTAACGGAAAAAGTTTCAAGCGACTGGCAGTGTGCAAAGGCACCGGTATTTATAGCATCGTAAACGCTTCCGCCGACTTCAACGCTTTTCAGACTTATACAATAGTCAAAGGCTTGTGCGTTGAAGGATGCGTCTCCTTCAAAAACAACTTTTTCGAGTTTAAAGCAATCCTGGAAAGCGAAGTTATCTACAAAACTGCAATTGGACGGAAAAACGACTTCTGTAATTTTCTGATTTTGGGCAAATGCTTTTTCGCCGATATAGTCAACGGTGGAAGGTATAGTTACTTTTCCGCCTTTGCCTTTATATGACGCAACGTATTTTTTGCCTTCCTTGTCGGTCTTTATTACAAAATCTTTTGAAGAAGCATTTTTGGAGGTCTTGGTATCATTGCTTTTGGTGTCTTTTGAGTCTTCATTTTTGGTCGTTTTGGCGCCCTTGGTAAAGACTTTTTCTTTGGATGCCCAAGCTATCCATGAATTGCTGCTGTTGTATGCTATAATTGTAAAATCATAAGCAGTGCCGCTTTCAAGACCTGTAACATTACATGATGTTTCGGTCACGCTTTGGAACAAGGCTGTATCCTGACCTGCCAGACCATAGTTTACTGAGTATTTGCTCGCTCCTTCATATGGATCCCACTTAAGCAAAACATTATTGTTTCCCGGTACTGCGGTCAAGTTGGTTATGTTGTCTATAAAAAAGACATATTCCTCTGCATCGGCAGTAAGAACGCCGGGAATTGGCTTTACACCGGAAGGTGCAGCCAATGTGCCAAGCACAAGCGTTGCCGCAAGCGCTGCGGAAATAATTTTTTTACATCTCATTGCTTTTACTCCTTTTGTATTTTTAATGATATATGCGTGTTAGCTAACGTTTTTATTGTATCATATATGTATTACCTTGTCAAGTATTATTATCATTAATGATTATAAAAGTTATAATACTGATAGATATTAATATATCATTACAGGAGATGTATAATAAACAAAAGGGGGCAGGAAAATGATACTTTTTATTGCAGAGCGCATAAAAGAACTCCGTGAAAAAAGCGGTATGACCCAAAGCCAGCTTGCCAAGCGGTTATGCGTTTCGAGAAATGCGGTCAATTCATGGGAAATGTCTTTGTCAACGCCGTCAAGTATCTACCTTGTGGAGCTTGCAAAAATTTTCGGAGTTTCTACCGATTATCTTCTAAGCCTTGACGATGGAATAAAACTTGATATAACCGAACTTAACGAGCAGGAGCAGGAAATGGTCATTAGATTGGTGGACTACTTTAAATCTATGAAAAATAAACCGGCAGACTTATAATTTCAGCCCGATTTCGCTTTCTTTTCACAAGAATTACACAAAGCAGGGTTATTATTATAACCGTAGCCGGGAGGAACGGACAACACCCTAACGGCTGCCGATATTCATAGCTTTTATATGTAAAAATTATTTACCCCGATAATTTTTACCAGGCGAAAGCCATATAAAAGATCTGCTTCAAAATATTTACCCCGATATTTTGAAGAACCCCCAATAATCCTATATCATAATCTTGCCCTCGTCTTACCCCTGACGAGGGCGCTTTCTTTTATAGTTTTATTTTAACCCTTGAAATGTACATATTTATATTGTAAAATAAGATAAATATTATGCGGTGCGGAGTGAGACCGCAGTTTTTGATACGGATAGTTCTTTCTTGAAAGGAAAATTTAATATGATTTGCAGTAAATGCGGAGCGGTTTTAAAGGATACCGCTAAATTCTGTTCCTTCTGCGGAGAAAAAACAGGGGAGCCTGCTCCTTCTCAGGCATTTCCCGATAGTATACCTTCTGCAGAAAACGTTTACAACAATAAACCGTCTGTCACCGAAGCAGTGCAGACAACGCCTGTACGGGCTGTATCTCCTGCCGGCGAAAATGCGGTCACAGAAAAGCCTGCCGCACAGCTTACGTCTGACATCAAGCCTGTTGCCGAAAAAATATCTGTTGAAAAACCGTCGGCTGAAGAAGCGGCACCTGCGGAAAAGCCGTACTTCACAGCAGCCGATGCAGAAAAGCCGGAGCGCAGCGTTCCCCCTGTTCCCGTTAAGGAAGAAGCGGAAATAAGCTATGGCGGAAAAGCCGAAAAAACCAAAGTTAAGGGCAAAGGCGGCAAAAAGCACGGTGCGGTGATAGCTGCGGTGGTTGCGGTAGTTGTCATAGGCGCAGGTGCGGCGGCTTATCCATTTTACATAAAGCCCTACATTGAATACAGCGGTGCGGTAAAGGCTATGAACGCAGGCTCTTATGAAGAAGCGGCGGCGGATTTTGCTGCTCTGGGCGATTATAAGGACAGCGCAGCAAAGGCTGACGAGGCTCGGCTTGCCCTTGCGGAAGGTCATATTTCGGAGGGCGACTTTGACGGCGCTTTGGCAGTTCTCGACACCTTGCCCGACAGCGAAAATGCACAGGGCTTGAGAAAAGACGCTCTTTTCGGCAAGGCTGACAAGCTGGAGCAGAGCGGCGACTATAGCGCAGCGGCGGAAATATTCGCACAGCTTGGAACTTATAACGGTGCTGCGGAGAGATATGCTTCGGCGGTGACAGCCTATGCGGACAGCCTTGCACAGCAGGGCAGATATGCGGAAGCTGTTTCCGCTGCGGAAGGCTCGGCGGTGTCCTTTGATGAAGAAAAGCTGACGGGCTACCGTGTGGGAGCGGCAGAGGCTTATGCCGCAGAGGGCGACTATGCAGCTGCGGCGGCGGTGCTTGAACCTGCTGCGGACAGCTTTTACAACGGCACACCCGTGGCTATGCTTATTACCGATTATACCTACAGCGGTATCGTTGCCGAAATAGAAAGCGGAAAAGCGGATGAAGCCCTTGCAAGACAGCTTGCGGAAATAGGCTCGTACAAGGACAGTGCAGCAAGGCTCTCACAGCTTTGTGTTACTGTCGGCGAAAACTATTTTAATGAAGGTCTTTACCGTGAAGCGGCGGCTGTGTTCACAAATGCAGGGAACGTTGGCGGCGCACAGGAAAAACTTAAAGCATCCCTTTACAAGTTGGCTGAAAAGTACGCCGCAGATGGGGATAACGCTTCGGCAAGGTCGGTATATCTTGCTCTCGGAAATTACAGCGACAGCAGGAAAAAAGCCTCCGAAGCTGCTTCAAAGCTGGGAAATGCCGACCACAAGAACTGGTACGTCAGCGCAGACACCTATGCCGGCTCCTTCTGCACGGCAAAATTCAATTCGGGTGATACCGTTACCGTAAGCGGTACGATCATGAACAGCAGACCCTCGGCGGCTCCGGGCGTGATAGTCCTTGCTGTAATGCCTGATGGTTCGACACGCTCTGAAATGTGCGGAGATATAGCCGCAGACGGCAAATTCACGGCTTCCTTTGAAACGGCGGAGGATATGAGCGGAACAATGGAATTCCGCATTATGCTTACGGACAAGGGCGTTCTGCTCCGCACTATGACGGCGGAAATTGGCTGAAATTAATGTTTTGGAACAAAAGTGGGGCGGTGCAAAAGAACGGCGAAGCAATAATGGGATTCCAAAGGAACTAACCCCACCGCATAGCGGAATTATATGCACTTCGCTAAATGAACGAAAAAATGAATAGTGAATAATATTGTACGTTACGCCATAGTTTTATTTAACGTGACTTTTTTATTGTGAAACGCTGCCAAACGGCACGGTATGCAAAGGGACAACCTTCAGGAGAGAGGGGGAGGCGCTCTGGTACACGAAGGACGCTGGGCCGCCCTCCCCCTCTCCCCTTGCGGTTTTCCCTCTGCACTCTCTTTCCCCAAACCTCCCACCCCCTCCCGGCCACCGCTATGCGCTTTCCGGTGAGTTTGTTTGATAATGTGACAAATGGGGGCTTGTCGGGAATTTTCGGAACGGCAAGCCGTTCCCTACATAAAATATGCTTAAATTACAACAAAACGTGCGGAAAACGGCTCACTCTTGTTTTTTGACAGGTTAAAATTTTTATAAAAAATGCTTGACAGCCAAAAAATAATGTGCTATACTTTACCCATTATTTAGTAAAGGAGGCAGACAAATGTTCAGATATGATCATAATAACGGAAGAAACATATTAATATTCAATGTGCCTTTGTCTGTCGCTTCAAAAATATAGGCTTTACTGTGTTTTTGTTTAATACTGCGTATAAGCGGACATTTCGGTCAAAGGAAGTGTCCGCTTTTTTATTTTTACAAAAATCAGGGAGGGGTAAAAGTGAAAGAAAAGGGGAAAAGCAAGGCAAGAATTTTCGCCAACAACGCCTATGCGGTGAAAACCGTATGGCAGATAAGCAAAAGCCGTGTTATACATACGGCGCTGTACTCGGCGGCAGGCTATGGGGAATGGATATTTATGAGCATATTCTTCCTGCGGTATGTTATAAACGCTATCGAGACCGAAGCGCCCTTTGCAACTATACTCGGCTTTATCGGGATATGCTTTGCTGTGTTCAGCCTGCTTGCAATGTACACAAGCTATATGGATTCGGTCATCGTTCCTTACACCGACAATAAGATATACCGCTGCTTGTACAGAAAGCTGTATGCAAAGGCAAGAAACGTTGAGCTGCGCTGCTTTGAGGACGCAGATTTCTACAACCGCTACACAATGGCGCTGGACGGCTCGGCGCAGAAAATGACAGCTTCGGTGAGCTTCTTTTTTCAGGTCATATTCGGCGTGATTGCGGCAGCGGCGGCGTTTTCATCAATGTTTATGATAGACCCGTTTTCCGTGCTGTTTGTAATTTCGCCCATTATAGGCAACTTCGTTTTCGGCGGACTTATGAATAAGATATGGGGCGGAAGATACGTTGACAACGTAAAAAATAACCGTATTGCCGAGTATGTGAACCGTGTTATGCACCTTGCGGAATATGCAAAGGAGATACGCTATTCAAATATCCACGAGCTTATGATGAAGCGTTACAGCGAGGCGGTAAAGGGCAATATTGCGGTTGCGGATACGTATGCGAAAAAAGCCGTAGCATACACCTGGGCGCAGAACGTTACCACCTTTGCCCTTGTTTTCGAGGGGATAATGATATACGCCGCATACCGCACTATCGTGTCAAAGACAATGGGGCTTGCGGAGCTTGCCATTATGTTTACGGCAATGTCAACATCGTCTTGGATACTGATAGGAATGTTCAACAACTTTATGGAAGCAATGAAAAACGGTCAGTTTCTTGAATATTTCCGCACATTTATGGAGTATAAGGAAAAGATACCCGAAGACCAGGACGGGATTATTCCCGAAGAAAAGGTGCGCTCCGTTGAGTTCAGAAACGTCTGCTTTGAATACAAGGAAAATGAGCCTGTTATAAACGACCTCAGCTTCAAAATCGATGGCAACAAGGTCTGTGCGCTTGTGGGACATAACGGCGCAGGAAAATCCACCATTATCAAGCTGCTGTTCCGTCTTTACGACCCCACGAGCGGAGAGATTCTTGTGAACGGTATAAACATTAAGGAGTACAACCTCAAAGCCTACCGCAAATTGTTTTCTGCGGCGTTTCAGGATTACAAGGTCATGGCGATGTCGGTCAAGGACAATGTGCTTATGGGCGGACAGTTTGACGACCCCGATAAAACGGCGGAACGTGCTTTAAAGTGCGCAGGCGTATGGGATAAGGTGCAAAGCCTGCCAAAGGGCATTGATACCATAATGACAAAGGAATTTGACAATGAGGGCGCTGTGCTTTCCGGCGGCGAGCAGCAGAAAATTGTGGTTGCCCGTGCCTTTGCGCAGAAAGCAGGCGTTAAGGTTTTTGACGAACCTTCAAGCGCCCTTGACCCTATTGCGGAGTATGATTTATATAAGGGCATTATGGACGAGAGCAAGGGACACATTACCCTGTTCATCTCCCACAGACTTTCTTCCGTAAAGGACGCAGATATGGTATTTATGCTTGAAAACGGTGCCGTTATCGAACAGGGTACACACCGTCAGCTTATGGATATGGGCGGAAAATACTGCGAAATGTTCACAAAACAGGCGCAGAACTATCTTGCGGACGAAAATTACAGAGAGGGGGCGGCGGTATGAATAAATTTAAGAAGACGCTTGCCGATAACCTTTGGCTGTTAAGGCTTTGCTATAAGGCTTCTCCGCTGTATGTGATACTTTACATTGTTGAAGCCGTGCGCAATGAGATAGTTGTGTTCCTTGAATTTACATTCGGTCTGAACTTTGTGCTGGAGTGCGCCGAGTTCGGCAGACCCTTTAAAACGGCGGCAATATTCCTTGTAAGCCTGCTGGCGTTTGTAATGCTTGGACTTTGGTTCAACGCCTGTGTGTTCCAGAAATTACAGCAAAAGGCACAGCCTAAGATAAAGCAGGCGATAAAGGAAATGATGTTCAAAAAAGCAAAGGAAATTGACCTTGAATGTTATGATGACACTGAATTTTACAACGATTATGTGCTGTCTGTTTCCGAAGCAGATAATCAGATAGGCAGAATTTTTAATTTGCTGACAAGCCTTTTCACGGGCTTGACTTCAATTATACTTTCGGGAGCGTTTTTCATCGGGAACGACCCCGTATCCTTTGTTTTTATTGCCATATCCTTTGCGGCTTCGCTGTGGTCGGGCAAGGCTCTGAACAAGCTGAATTTTAAGATAAGAAACGAGAAAAATCCCTTTGAGCGCAAGCTGGGATATGTAAACCGTGTGTTCTATCTTAACGACTACGCAAAGGAAGTGCGCCTTAACACCGAGGTTTCGGACGAACTGCTGAAGGATTTTGACGAAACCAACGACAAGGTTCTTGCCATTGACAAAAAGAACGCAGGAAAGCGTTTCGGATTGCAGTTTATGAAGGATTATATCTGCAATGATTTTCTTATTGACGTTGTGTATATGATATATCTTGTGTACAGCGCCGCAGTTCTGCACAGAATTTCCTACAGTAACGTTGCGGTAATGAGAGGTACAGCAAACCGAATGAAAAACCGTATGCGGCAGTTTTCGGACGTTTTCCCCAAAATGCAGGAAATCAGTATGTATGTGGAGAAAATGCAGAATTTCCTTAGCATTGAGCCGAAAATTATCAGCACGGAAAACAGACCTCTTCCCGAAAAGCCAACAGAAATTGAACTGCGGAACGTTTCCTTCGGCTACAACGAAAAGGACGGTTACATATTAAACAATATCAGCATGAAAATTGACCCTTGCAGCAAAATTGCAATTGTTGGCTATAACGGCGCAGGCAAAACAACGCTGATAAAACTTATAATGCGGCTTTACGACCCCAATGAGGGTGAGATACTTCTTGACGGAGTGAACATTAAGGAGTACGATGTGCAGGAATACCGCCGCAAAATAGGTACGGTATTCCAGGATTTCAAGATATTCGCCGCAACGGTCAAGGAAAACGTGCTGCTTGATCTTGCGGAAAGGGGCAGGGACGATGACGTTATAAGCGCCGTTGAAAAAAGCGGCTTTTCGGAGCGACTTGAAACACTTTCCGATGGTCTTGGAGCGAACCTTACAACCGAATTTGAGGAAAACGGCGTGAACCTTTCGGGCGGCGAGGGGCAGAAGCTGGCTGTTGCGAGAGTGTTCTGCAAAAAAGCAAATCTTATCATACTTGACGAGCCAAGCTCCGCTCTTGACCCAATTGCGGAGTATCATCTCAACCACTCAATGCTTACGGCGGCAGAAAACAAGTCTGTCGTATTTATTTCGCACCGCCTTTCCACAACACGCATTGCCGACCGCATCTATATGCTTGAAAAGGGCAGTATCATTGAGGAGGGCAGCCATTCCGAGCTGCTCCGGCTGGGCGGAAAATATGCGGAAATGTGGAGAGTTCAGGCAGGGCAGTACCTTGCCTAAAGGGAGGTTGTAAAATGGGTATGCAAAAGGATTGCTGCTTCTGTGACGGAAATAACTGGTTCAGATACAGAGTGGGAGCAATAATAATTTCGGAAGGCTATGCGCTTTTTTCCTACGGGGAGGAATGCGGCTACTATTATACCGTGGGCGGCGGCGTTCATATGGGCGAGCGCTCGGAGGATGCGGTGCTGAGAGAGGTTTTCGAGGAAACGGGAGAAAAATTTGTTATCGAAAGACCCCTTTGCCTTATTGAAAATTTCTTCAAGGGTACGGAAACGCTGGAGGGTCTTGACTGCCACGCCATTGAATTTTACTATCTTATGCGCCCTGCTGAAAAAAAGGAATACAGCGCCAAAAGCGTGACAACGGGCGGTGAGATCGAGAAAATGTGCTGGCTGCCGATCGAAAGGATAGACGAGTACGACGTAAGACCTGCCATTGTTAAGAATATTATCCGTGACCTGCCGCCGCATTTTACCGCATTTGTTAATGACGAAAGGCAGTAACGCCCTATTGAACGGCGTTTTACCGACAGTTTTAAACAGGAGGACAAAATGGAGAACAAAGAAAAACATTCATCAATATCCAACGTGCTGTATATGCTGAAAATACTTTGGCACGGCAGCAAAGGGTACGTTCTTTACACGTTCATAAAGGAATTCACCGAGAATGTGTTCTGGACGGTATTTTCGGTATATCTGACGGAATGGATATACATAGCTATTGAAAAAGAAACGCCCTTCACGGCTCTTGCGGCATTTGTGGGGGCAATGTGTATAGGTCATATCTGTATTCACATAAGTGCGGCAATACACCAGCTTTGTGAAAAACAGTTCCTGCCGAAAATGTATAAGGATTTTTACAAGCGTGTTATCCGCAAATCAATTTCAATGGAGTACACACAGTTTGAAAAGCCTGATTTTTACGACAAATATACCCGTGCGCTGAACGAATGTCAGCAAAGGGGCAGCACTATACTTTACTATTCCGCATATTTCGTTGCAGGTATTGCCTCTATGATAACGGCGGTGATAATTGTAGCAAAGGTTGACCCCGTGCTGCTGGCGTTTATCGTTCCCATGGCGGCAATTTCGCTGTACTTCGGCAAAAAGTGCGGAAATCTTTACTATGAACTGGACTTTTCCAACACAAGGGACGGACGCACCGCCGCTTATGCAAAAAGAGTTTTCTATGAGAAGAAATACGCAGGTGAGCTTCGTCTGTTCGGTATAGGCAGGCTGCTGCTCTCACGTCACGAAAAGGCATTCGATGAAATGCAGGAACGCACCCGTGAGATACGCAGGAAGGTATCTGTTCTTGAAGTGGCGAGATGGTCGCTGTTTACGCTGTTTTCGGCGGTTCTGCCTTACCTGTACATCGTTCTTGTTTTGCAGGACAGCGCCGTAAGCACAGCCGCTTACATTGCAATGATACCTGCGCTCGGCACTATGTCCTGGCGCACCTCCGACGCTGTGGAGCTTATGGTGGCTCTTGCAAAGGAAAGCGCATTTGTGACAAATCTCAGGGATTTTCTTTCCTACACGCCCAAGGCGGAAAGCGCTTCTCTTAAAAAGGCGGAGAGCCTGTCCGACATTGAGATAAAGGGTATGGGCTTCACCTATGAGGGTGCGGAAAAGCCTACACTTCACGATGTGAACATAACCGTCCGCAAGGGTGAAAAAATCGCCATAGTCGGACACAACGGCGCAGGCAAGACCACTCTTGTCAAGCTGCTGATGGGACTTTATAACGTTACCGAGGGAGAAATAAAAATAAGCGGCGAAAATATCAATAATTTTGAGCCAAAGTCCTTCCACAGCCGTTTCGGAACGGTTTTTCAGGACTTGCAGATATTCGCCCTGCCCCTTTCCCACAACGTTCTTATGCACAAGCCGAGGAACGAGGAGGAGCGCCGTCTTGCCGAAGATTCCCTTCGCAAGGCTCAGTTCGGCGACAAGCTTGATTCGCTGGAAAAGGGCATTGATACGATGGTGACAAAGGAATTTGACGAAAACGGTATGGGACTTTCCGGCGGCGAGGCGCAGAAAATAGCCATTGCAAGAGTTTTTGCACGGAAGCCCGACATTGTTATCCTTGACGAGCCTTCCTCCGCACTTGACCCTATTGCGGAATACAATATGTACAAAAATATGCTTACCGCAACGGACGGGGAAACGGTCATTTTCATTTCCCACCGTCTTTCCGCAACCCGTGATGCAGACCGCATCTATATGTTTGAGAACGGCACGGTCATCGAGCAGGGCAGCCACGAAGAATTAATGGCTCTGAACGGGAAATACGCCGAGATGTGGAAGCTGCAGGCTCAGAACTATCTTGCAGAGGAGGTGACGGCATGAGCGAGAAAAAAGAAGAAAAAATAGGTATAAAGCGGCTTATATCCAACGTGTTCTACGTTATGAGATACGCCTGCGGCTACGATAAAAAAATGGCTGCTGCCTGCATAATAAGCGACTGCGCAAACAGCGGCTTTGATACCTTCATCAACACCTTTATCCTTAAAGCGATCATTGACGCTCTTACAAACGGCGCAGACATTATGGAAGTAGTACGGCTCCTTATTATTCAGCTTATAGTTTCTGTAGTTGGTCTTGCGATACATATTCCTTTGGAGAACCGTTTTTTTGTCCGTCTTGTAAAGGTGTCGGGGCAGATACAGCGTGAGCTTATGGACAAGGCGCAGAAAATTGACATGAAATGCTATGATATTCCCGACTATTACGATGATTTCGTCATTGCCGCTTCACAGTCGGAGGATATGGTGACAAAAGCTGTAACAAGCATTGCCCGTATCGCCGCAAGCACCGTTTCAATGCTTATCGCAGGAACAATGATAATGACGGTCAACCCCGTTGTTGCGGTGTTCCCCGTTATAGGCTTCATGATCAACATCATCACACGCTTTATAATAACAAAGCTGGAGTATCAATATTCCGTTGAAAAGGCTAAGATAGGCAGAAAGGCGGATTACTCAAAGCGTGTGTTCTATCAGCCCGAGTATGCAAAGGAAATAAAGCTGACGGGTATTGAAGAAGCACTTATGGAGCAGTATGATGAAGCGATTGCTGAGGAACGGAAAATGGCGATGAAATATTCGCTGAAAATACTTCCGCCTACACTTATAAACTGGATATGCACCTTTACGGTATGCCAGTTCTTTGCGGTACCCGTGTATCTTGCGTACCTTGCTATTGAAAAGAAGTCCATACAGCTTGGTGACGTTGCTTCGCTGAAAAATGCCACAAACAACATCAAATCCCGTCTTGACGGAATGAACTATGCGCTTGTGGATTTCCAGACGGTGGGACAGTATGCAGAGCGCTTCCGCCGCTTTATGGACTACGAGATAAACATTGAAGGCTTTGAGGGCAGCGAGAGCGTTCCCGAGGACGACTGCACACTTGAACTGAAAAACGTGGGCTTCAAGTACAAGGACAGCGAGAAATACGTTCTGCGGAATGTGAACCTTACCGTCCGCAAGGGTGAAAAGCTGGCGCTTGTAGGTGAAAACGGCGCAGGCAAGACTACTCTTATAAAGCTGATAATGCGGCTTTATGACGTTACCGAGGGAAGCATAACCTTCGGCGGCGTGGATATACGGAAGCTGAACACAAAGGAATACCGCCGCAGGATAGGCGCAGTTTTCCAGGATTTCCAGATATACGGCGCAGCCTTATCCGAGAACGTCAAAATGGACTTTGTGGAGGAAACCGACCGTGACAGGATAACAGCCGCTCTTGAAAAAGCGGATTTCGGCAGCAAGCTTAAAAAGCTGCCCGAGGGCATAGACACGGAGCTTACAAAGGAATTTTCCGACAGCGGCACGATGCTTTCCGGCGGCGAGGCGCAGAAAGCGGCTATTGCGAGAATTTTTATGCGTGATGTGCCTGTGGCGATACTTGACGAGCCTTCTTCGGCTCTTGACCCCATTGCGGAGTACCGCTTGAATAAGAATATGATGGAAAATGCGGAAAATCAGGCTGTTATCCTTATTTCACACCGCCTTTCCACAACAAAGGACGCAGACAGGATAATCCTCCTTGAAAACGGCTGTATCGCAGAAAGCGGAACCCACTCTGAGCTTCTTGCAAAGGGCGGAACTTATGCGAAAATGTGGAACGTTCAGGCGGAGAAATACTGCACAGGCATTTATGCGTGACAATAACTATACAGGAGGACTTTATTATGAACGTGATCAACGGAAAAATCGACTGCAAGCCTGCCGAAACGGGCTATGATGAAAGCAGGATAGAAATGCTTGACAAGCGTTTGGGGGAGATGATAGAAAAGAAGCTAATACACGGCGTAAGCTACTGCATTTCCCACAAGGGCAAGGTCATTGCCCACGGTGCGCTTGGCAGAAACAACGGTATGGGCATTGACACGCCTATGAAGCCGGACACAGTTTTCGGCGTTGCTTCTATTACAAAGACCTTTACGGCAACTGCTGTAATGCAGCTTGTGGAGGACGGCTATATAAGGCTGAATACACCTGTGGGAGAGATACTTCCCCAGTTTGCGCAGAAGCCCTTTGACGGCATTACCCTCTGGCATCTGCTGACACATACTTCGGGCATTTACCCCGACGGAGGCTGTTTCCCCGAGGCTGCGCCCAAGGACGCCTGGGAGCTTATTGAAGCCGCAGCGGAAAAGTGGGACGGCAAGGGCGAGTTTGACTGGCTCTCCGCAGGAATATCGGGAGGTCTGCGCCGTCCTACGGGTACGGAATGGCAGTATTCCTCCTTCGGCTTTACCATTCTTGGCGAGGTAGTAAGCAGAGTGAGCGGAATGAACGTTCACGACTATATTGAGGAAAAGATACTCCGTCCTCTTAAAATGAACGACAGCGGATTTTATTATACCTCCGCAGCTGCTGCACGAGGCTTTTATTGGGATCGGGAGCATAAGGATCATCTTGACAGGGTCGCTTCGGGCGAAAAAAACGGTCGTGACGGTGACGGCAGCGTGTGGGATAAGATACCCGACACAGGCGGCGGTCTGATCTCCACGGTTTACGACCTTATCCGCTTCGGAAACGCCTACATATACGGCGGACGGTTTGAGGGCGCCCGTATCCTTGGCAGGAAATCAGTTGAAAAGATGAGCACCGTACAGCTCCATAACATTCCCGACCGGTGCTGGAACGCTGACGAGCCAAACCGTCTTTACGGCATAGGCTTTGACATTCGTCACGGTCTGCCCTTCTCCTATTCGGACAGGACGATAATGCACGAGGGCGCAGGTGCTTCTTCTCTTGACATTGACCTTGATGAACAGCTTGCGGCGGCGTGGTTCGTTCCCTTTGACGAGGGGGCAAACGGCTGGTCTGCGGAGCCTTTGTACAACGTGCAGAACATAATCTGGTCGGGGTTGATATGATTGAACTTTATAAAGCAAAAATTTGAGATGTGCAAAGCGGTGGCGTTCGTTACCTACAAGGAATGGAGCGCCTACCGCACACATTCGCTGGTGTCGGTTTTCGTAGGACCCGTTTATTTTATCGTACAGTATTTCATCTGGACGGCAGTTTACGGCGGCAGCGGCACCTTAGGCGGAATGAAGCTTGAACAGACCATACGCTATTTTGGCATTTCGGCGCTTATAGGCTATCTTACAATGGATTTTGCCGACTGGAATCTGCAGATGCTTGTGCGGACGGGAAAATTCCTTACCTTTGCCCTGCGCCCTATGCACCACAGGTTTTTTGCCCTGTCACAGAAGATAGGACACAGAGTATTGGGCTTTTTCTTTGAGTTTCTGCCCTGTCTGCTGATATTTGCGCTGCTGTTCGGAGTGGATATAATTCCGCAGAGGTTAGGCTTGACGGTGCTTTCCGTCGGTCTTGCGTTCCTTATGAACTTTTATGTGAATTACTGTATCGGAATGACGGCGTTCTATTTTGTTCAGGCGAACGGCATAAGGGTGGTATATCAGCTGCTTGGAAATATTTTTTCGGGAGCGCTTGTGCCTCTGAGCTTTTTCCCGGGAGCAGTGCAGAAAGTGATGATGTTCCTGCCCTTTCAGTACACAAATTACATAACCGCAATGGTGTGGACGGGCAGCGATACCATAGGCGAAACGGGTATGACAGCTGTGCAGGCGGTCTTGTGCCAAGGGGCAGCCGTGATAGCTGCGGCGCTTCTCAGCGAGGTCATATACAGGTCGTCAATAAAGCGGTTTACAGCGGTAGGAGCGTGACGGAATGAAGTATGTGAAAATATATCTGACCTGCCTTCATACCGCATTTTCGAGGGCAGCGGCGTACCGTGCGGATTTTATACTCGGCAACCTTATAACATTGCTTTCAAACATAATTTTTCCGCTGGTAACGGTGCTTATCTACGCCAACGGAGCGGAGTTCCCCGGCTGGACGATGTGGGAGGCGCTGCTTATACAATCGGTGTTTTCAATGTCCTCGGGAGCTTCTGCTATGATATGCGGAAGCGTTCTTTGGGTGACAATGGATCACATTCAGGCAGGCAGCTTTGAAACGGTGCTGCTAAAGCCGCTGCCGCCACTGTTTTATATTGCGGCGGCAAATTTTGATACGGGCAGCACGGGGCTTTTCCTCGGCGGACTTGTTATGACGGTAATTTCCGCTTCCTTTACGGGAATCTGCGGCGCAGAGGGAGTGCTTCTGTTCCTGCTGCTGTTTATATCGGGAACGGCGGTAATGTGCGGACTTGACCTTATTATGGCGGCGATAAGTTTTAAGTGGGTAGGCAATTCAAGAATACCCGAAATTTTCGACAGCATAAAGGAATTCGGCAAATATCCCCTCGGGATCTTCCCCAAGGGCGTACAGATATTGTCGTCGCTGATAATCCCCGTGGCGGTAATAGGCTTTCTCCCTGCTTCGGCGCTGCTTGGACGGCTTGAAACAAAGGCGCTTCTGACGGTGCTGCCCTGTGTGCTGTTCCTGCTGTTCGGGATATGGCTTTACAACAGAATGATAAAACTTTATGAGGGAGTGGGTGGTTAAAATGACGGTCATAAAGGTTGAAGAACTTACAAAATCCTACACCACATACAAAAGGGGCAGCGGCTTCAAGGAAACGGTGAAAAGTTTTTTCAGGCGTGAAAAGGTGACGGTGAACGCCGTTGACGGAATATCCTTTGAAATAGAAAAGGGGAGCGTCTGCGGGATCCTCGGACCCAACGGCGCAGGCAAGTCCACCACGATCAAAATGCTCTGCGGCGCACTTTTCCCTACAAGCGGCAGCATTGACGTTATGGGGTTTTCACCTGCAAAGGACAGGGAGCAGTACGTCCGCAGGATAGGCGCAGTTTTCGGGCAGCGTTCCCAGCTTATATGGGATATTCCGCCCGTTGACAGCTTTGCCATGAACAAGGCTATCTACGGTATATCAGACAGCGATTACAAAAAGCGGCTTGACGAAATGACGGAGCTGTTCGGGGTGGAGGAGGTCATATACAAGCCTGCAAGGGTGCTTTCTTTAGGCGAGAGAATGAAATGCGAGTTTATAATGGCAATGCTCCACAGCCCCGAAATAGTTTTCCTTGACGAGCCGACCATAGGACTTGACGTAATAGCCAAAAACAAGATAAGAGAGTTTGTTGGAGAAATGAACCGCAGGGGAACGACCTTTATCCTTACCACACACGACCTTGAGGACGTTGAACAGCTTGCGGATAAGGTCATAATAATCAACCACGGCAAAAAGGTGTTTGACGATACGCTTTCCGGCTTAAAAAACACTCTTGGGAACAAGAAGATAATAAACCTTACGCTTACGAAGCCGTATAACGGTGATGAGATAAACGGCGCAAGGATAATAAGCCGTGAGAACGAGTTTGATATTGCGCTTGAGGTAGATACGGAAAAGCGGCAGATAAAGGATTTTCTTGCATCTCTTGCGGACTATGCGGAGTTCAGGGATATTTCCGTCAAGGAACTGCCCATGGATATGATAATCACAAGGATATACAGCGAATAATAAAACAAAAAGGGTCTGTTGCACGTTGATTAAAAAATCATAAAATTGTGGGCGGATAATATCCGCCCCTACATTAAACTGCGTATTTTAGCGCATTTATCTTGTAGGGGCGGCTATCAGCCGCCCGTTTTTGTTATAATTTTATTAACGTGCAACAGACCCTTGTTTATATGCTCTTTTTCATTGCCGCCGACACGGACATTGCCGCAGCGCCTATGAAAAGCATTGTTCCGCCCATACGGTACAGGCTCCCCGACGCAGCGGCGGAAAGTCCTTTCACCGTTTCAAGGGTCAGTCCCGTAAGTCCCGAAAAGGGTCCTATCTGCATCGTGAACATAAACGTTGCCGCAAGTGCCGCCGCTCCTGCGATGAACACAGGCACTCCCGTATATTTCAGCGCTGCGGACGCATTTTTATTCACTATGGCAAGCAGGGCGATGATCACCGCCGCAGCCGCAGCCTCCGCAATAAGCACAGGCACGGACATATACGCTCTTGCAATGCGGATATATTTTCCCGAAGCGCCGTTTTCAATGCTGCTTACCGATATTGACGACAGGATCTCTCCCGACCGCTCTATCTCACGGCAGGCAAGCTCAATGTCCGATTCGGAAAGGTTCACGCCCGTATTGCTGCTTATAACGGACAGGTTTTCAAGAAAAACTGCTTTTATGCGCTCTGCGGTGAGTTTATTCGGCTGGCTGCCGCTGCGAAGATACTCCGCATATTCCGCCGCCGCTCCGCTTATGAACTCTTTAAGAGTGGAGCTTTCATAAATGCGGCGTATATTTCCGCTGTCAACGCCCGAGCCTGCCGCCATCACTGCAACAGCTTCTTCAACGGTGGCTTCTTCGGGAATGTCAAAGCCGGAGTTTTCCGTTATGCCAAGCTCCTTTGCAGGAACGCTCAACAGGTCTGCGCTTCGCACCGCTTCCGCAACAACGCTTTTATCCGTCAGCTCCCTTGCCGCAGCCGTTCCGAAGCCAAGCATTGCCGCTGCCGCAAGAAGCACCGACAGACAAGCCGAAACCGTCCTTTTCAGCACGGCTTTTCCTATTTCCGAAGCGCTGCGCTTTTCCTTAACGGGTATTTCCGCCTTTGTTTCCGGCGGCTCTGCAGGTTCCGCATTTGGAGCGGAGGAGGACATCATAATGTTGTTTCTTGGGGTCTCGCTCTCTGCCGTTATTCCGTCAAAAATTCCCTCTGCGGAAGGGGGTTCGGCTGCCGCTGTTTCTTCGGCGGCGCTCTCTTCTTCCGGCACAAGCTCCGCTCCGCAGCTTATGCAGTAGGTCACTTTATTGTTGTAGGTTTTCCCGCACTTGGGGCATATCATTTGCATCATCCTTTTGTTTTAAATTCCTTTATATAGAATTATATACCAAAATATGTAATTTGTCAACAAAAATGATACGACATAAAGCGGCATAATGCGAGTGCTGTTACGTTCTGAGGTTGCGTTCTGTTTCGTCCCAGTTGATACGGTCAAGAACGGCATTTACATAACCGCTGCGGTCATTTTGGCGGTCAAGGTAATAGCTGTGTTCCCACAGGTCGGTGGCGTAAACGGGTTTCAGACGGGAATGATCGGGGGTGTCGTGGTCCTTTGTAACGACAGGAACAAGCCTGCCGATGCTGTCCTCCGCAAGCCATAGATAGCCCGAGCCGTAGACCTGTTCCGCGGCGTTTTTCATTGCCTGAGCAAAGCCCTCCATGCTGCCGAAATCCGATCTTATGCGCCTTTTCATATTGTCCGAAGGTTCCTGCCTGTTCCCTGCAAGGGAGGAGAAGTAAAGCTCGTGTCCGAAAACGCTGCCTGCCGCCCTTGCTATATCCTTGTCGGCGATTTTTGTCAGTTCTTCAAGGCTGCAGTTTTGCAGAACGGGAGAGCTGCTCACAAGCCTGTTCAGCTTTTCAAGAGTGGGGAGATAATGCTCGTTGTAATGGAAAAATACGGTGTATTCACCTATTTCCGGTTCAAGTCCCGAATATTCGTATTCAAGGGGTATAATTTTAAAGGGATAATACTGTTCGTAAATCATACTTGTTACCTCACATTATCTTTATTTATACAATATATTCAGAAAAACGGGTCAGAATACATAAGGGAATCTCTAAAAACCTCCTTCTCGGCAAATTTTCTATGACTTTATTCATCTGCTGCGTTAACAAACCTTGTAATACATCAAGTATTGCTGCGGTTTGTTGCCTTGCAGCTGAACAAAGTCATATACGAAAATTTGCTCGAGTCCCGGTTTTTAGAGAATCCCATAAAAAAATGCGGTTTGAAGTACAAAATTTGTTCAAAGTCTTGCAATTTTTGACGCTATATGTTATAATATGCTTAACAAAAAGCTAACCTTTGATAAAATAAGCTTAATGTAATGACGATGCGTAATAATTTTACAGGACAAGGAAGTTCATTTATTGCCCTAAAGCATTGTTTTAAGGGCTTTTTGAATTTTGAGCGGATTTTGGGAGGGGACAATGAAAACAACGGCAGATAAAAAGAAGAACACAACGCTTTTTATTTATATTGCGCTGCTTGTTATAATGATAGCACTGATAATGGTCATAAACAGATGCGGACTTCCGGATATTGAAATAGGAAATGCAGTTGTCACGATACCGTCTTTATCAGGCGTTGTAACGGTGTTTGCAACATTTCTGAGTCTGCTTACTCTTAATATTGACAATAAAAAGGGTTTTGCGGCGGTAATTATAATCAACTGCTTTCAATTTGTCAATATTTCCGTTGCGGTTTTTGTTATGAACAAATGGGAATCTATTACGGGAGTTCCCATGGCAATAGGTACGCTGATACTTCTTTATATGCAGCATCGCCATATCAAAAAAACCGAGCAGAATGAAAAACGCATTTATACGCTGTACGCTACCGACCCTCTTACGGGACTGAACAACAGGCGCAGCGTAATGGAGCATATAAACGGCAAAATAGCGGCAAAGGAGCCTTTCAGCCTGCTGTTCTTCGACCTTGACGATTTCAAGAACATCAACGACACTATGGGACACGCCTGCGGAGATGCTATTCTCTGCGAAACCGCAGACCGTCTGAGAAAGTTTGCGGACGGCAGCGTTTACCTCGGCAGAACGGGCGGCGACGAGTTTGCTGTTATAATCAGCGGCAGAACAGATGAGGACATAAGAGCTTTTGCCGATAAGTGCCTTCACGTTCTGGCGGAAAAGACACATACGGAAAAATGCGATTATTACGCTACCTTCAGCGCAGGCGCAGCACGTTTCCCCGAAGACGGAACAGACTGTGAAAGCCTTTTCAGCTCTGCGGACACGGCTATGCACAAGGCGAAAAGCAGCGGCAAGAACCGTATATGCTTTTTTGACGCTGAAATGCTCTCCGAAATACATGATGAAATGAGGCTTGAAAATGAGATAAGGGACGCATTGAAATACAACAGATTTTATCTTGTGTTCCAGCCCCAGTTTGAAGCGGAAACAAAGCACCTCAGAGGCTTTGAGACCCTGCTCAGACTTAAAGACGGGGAGGGCAAGCCCATACCGCCGTCAAGGTTTATTCCCGTTGCAGAAAAGGGCGGACTTATCCTTGACATAGACAGGTGGGTGCTGCGCCACGCTATGCAGGCTTTTTCGGAGCAGGCAGCAGGACCGGAATTTGTTGTTTCCGTCAACGTTTCGGCAAGGCATATCACCGACAGCGGTCTTGCAGACGAGATAAAAGAGCTGCTTGACGAAACAGGGTTCCCTGCGGAAAGGCTTGAAGTGGAGATCACCGAGTCCTGCTTCATATCCTCTGTTGACGAAGCTATAAATACGCTTTTGCAGATAAAGAAGCTGGGCGTAAAGATCGCTCTGGACGATTTCGGAACGGGCTACGCTTCACTCAGCTACCTGCAGAAGCTGCCTATTGACCTGCTTAAGATAGACAAGAGCTTTATTGACGATATGACCGAAAGAAACGACAGCGGAGATTTTGTAAAGGCTATAATCTCCATTGGGCATATGTTCCACTGCAAGGTCATTTCCGAGGGTGTGGAGCTTGAAAGCCAGCTGCAAATACTGAAAGAGCTGGGATGCGACTATATACAGGGTTATATCTGGGGCAAGCCGCAGGAACACAGCAGCGCAGTTCAGCTTATTGCAGGCTGACAGAACGGCGGCTTATTATGAAGGTCAACATACGGAATTTGTTTGTTATGATTTTTTCCGCACTGCTGCTTTGCGGCTGCGGCGGAGTGAAAGAAAAGGCGAGGGATTACGGCGTATTCCTGAGCCTTTCTTCGTCTGATATTGATAAGATAGAGGGATATAACACGGTAGTTATAGACGCACAGTATTTTTCCGCAGAGGATATAAGCCGTCTTAAGGAACAGGGCAGCACCGTGTATTCATATATCAACATAGGTTCAATTGAAAATTTCCGTGATTATTATGATGAGTATTCACACCTTGCTCTCGGCGCTTACGAAAACTGGGACGAGGAACAATGGATAAACGCTGCAGCTCCCGAGTGGCAGGAATTTCTTGTTTCTCTTGAAGAAGCGCTGCTTGATAAGAATATTGACGGCTTTTTTGTTGATAACTGCGATGTGTATTATGTATATCCGGAGGATGATATATTTGAAGGGCTGACGGCTATTCTGAAGCACCTTATGGCATACGGCAGACCCGTTATCATAAACGGCGGAGATACTTTTGTTACGGAATACGGGGAGAAGTACGGTTCTCTTAAGCATATAATGACGGGGGTAAATCAGGAGTCTGTCTGGAGCAGGATAGATTTTGAAACAGGCGGCTTTTCGGCGCAGACGGCAGAAGGCCGTGCATATTTTCAGGAATATATAGAAATGTGCGGAAAGGAAGGCTTGGACGTATATTTAATTGAGTACACAAAGGATGAAGCGCTTAAAAAGCAGATAGAAAAATATTGTCTGGAAAACCGATTCCGCTGCTATATTTCCGATTCAATTGAACTGGATGCATAAGAACTTCCGCAAAGTCGGAGGTTCTTTTTTTCGGGTAAAATTCGTTAAATTTGTTGACTTTGAGATGTTTACATAATATAATTAAGGTATAATAATTTTGTGCGTTTTATGAGGTATTGATATGAAACAATTTTACGACAACAGGGAGCTTTCATGGCTTAAATTCAACGAGAGAGTTCTTGAAGAAGCTATGGATTTTACTGTGCCGCTTTGCGAAAGACTGCTTTTCGCTGCTATTTTTCAGTCCAACCTTGACGAGTTTTTTATGATAAGAGTAGGTTCGCTTTACGACAGAACTCTTGTTGATACGGTTGAAACGGAAAATAAAACGGGTATGACCTGCGAGGAACAGCTTGACGCTATTTTTGCCCGTGCTGCGGAGCTTGCGCCTGTCCGTGACGAGGCTTACAGCGGAATCATGGCGGAGCTTAAAGAAAAGTACGGCATCGAGCAGGTGGACTTCCGCACCCTTTCAAAGGAGGAAGAGGAGTTTTTGCAGGTGTACTTCACCAAGGAGATACTGCCCCTTATTTCTCCCCAGGTCATTGACAAGCGCCACCCCTTCCCATTCCTTAAAAATAAGGAGATTTACGCCGTTGCTCACCTTGAATCAAAGTCACAGTCCGTTAAGCTGGGCATAATCCCTGCAAGCGGCTCTTTTTCAAGAGTGATATTCCTTCCCACGGCAGGCAGGATACGCTTTATGCTTGTTGAAGAGCTTATCCTTCACTATATGCCCCTGGTTTTTGAGAATTACAAGATAATCTGCAAGTCTCTTATGCGTATTACGAGAAATGCGGATATAAATATGGAAGAAGCGCTGTACGACCACGACGTTGACCTTAGAGACGTTATGACGGAGCTTTTGCAGAAGAGAAAGAAGCTCTCTCCCGTAAGGCTGGAGCTGTCACGAAAGCTGGACGAGGTTTCCCTTGACTATCTCTGCGAGCATCTTGAATTGAAGCGCACACAGATATTCCGTCAGAAGTCGCCCCTTGACCTTTCCTGCGTTTTTGCCCTCAGAAGAAAGCTGGAGGACACCGACCCCGACCTTTTCTACAACCGTGCAGACCCCCAGAAGTCAATGGAGCTTGCTCATGACGAGCTTATCATACCCCAGATACTCCGCCGTGACATTCTGCTTTATTACCCTTACGAGAGCATACGTCCCTTCCTGCGTATGCTGAACGAAGCGGCTTACGACCCCGACGTTGTTTCCATTAAGATAACCCTGTACAGAGTTGCTTCAAACTCAAAGGTGGTTGAGGCACTTATAAACGCTGCCGAAAACGGAAAGAACGTCCTTGTTCTTGTTGAGTTGAGGGCAAGATTTGACGAGGAAAACAACATAGGCTGGTCAAAGCGCCTTGAACACGCAGGCTGCAGCGTTATTTACGGTCCCGAAAACCTTAAGGTACATTCCAAGCTTTGCCTTATTACAAGAAAAAGCGGAAACGGTGTTGAGTACATAACTCAGATAGGCACGGGCAACTACAACGAAAAGACCTCCGAACTGTATACAGACCTTTGCTTAATGACCGCAAACCGTGATATTGCAGCTGAGGCAGGAGCAGTGTTCAACGCTCTTTCAATGGGTACTCTTGTTGAAGATACGCAGCATCTCCTTGTTGCTCCGTTAAGTTTACAAAATAAGATAATCGAGCTTATTGACGGCGAAATTGCCAAGGCGCAGAGGGGAGAGGAAGCCTACATAGGCTTGAAGCTGAACTCTCTTACAGATAAGGTGCTTATCGACAAGCTGGTTGAGGCTTCACGGTGCGGCGTAAAGATACAGATGGTAATAAGGGGCATATGCTGCCTTGTTGCCGGAGTTAAGGACTACACCGAAAATATTGAGGTAGTCAGCATTGTTGGACGTTATCTTGAACACGCAAGGATCTATATGTTCGGCAAGGGTGAGGATATGAAGCTGTATATTTCCTCCGCCGACTTTATGACAAGAAACACCATACGCCGTGTTGAGGTGGCAGCTCCTATATTTGACGACCACGTTCGCAGGCGGATAGTTCATATTTTTGATACTATGCTCAACGATAACGTTAAGGCAAGAGTTATGCAGCCTGACAGCACCTATCTTCACAGGCATCCTGCCGAGGGTGAGCATCCTCTCGATTCACAGGCTTATTTCATAGCCGAAGCGTACAGCAACGCAGCATTGGCGCCGGAAAGCAGCCGTGAACCCGTTAAAAGCGCTGCTGCAAAGAAGGTCAGGCCTGTCCGTGTTGCGGGGAAAAGGAAACATACTGAAAAAAGCTGCAAAAGCAGTTGTTGACTTGTTTAAGAGGTAATTTTACAGAGCTATTGCAGAAGAACAGCGAAGCGATAACGGGATTCCAAAGGGAGGATGAAGCCCATCGCGAAGCGTCTAAAGTTTACGTCCACGCTTTTCAAAGGGTGGTGGGTGTCCAGAGGGCAAAGCCCTTTGGTCGCTCTCCGCAGAGAGCGAAATCCCCTAAAGTTGGGCATAACGCATTGTAACAGCAAAAACAGCAAAGAAAAAATTCCAAAGGCGCAATTCACATTAAGAGCGGAACCAAGTAAGTTTTTGTACTATACAATAACTTTGGAACCGACTATGTGAATTGCGCCTATTTCTATAACATAAAACAAAAGCTGCCTCGGATAAAAATATACCGAGCGCAGCAAGGTGTATTTTTATCCGACACAGCAAACTATAGCCCCGTTGCCCCAACAAAACCTGTTGAAACCTCACCAAAATCGTTGACCCACGGGCGCACACTGTGCGCCTCTACAGAAAAAAATGTGAAAAAACGCTGTTTTTGTGAGGAAAACTACCGGCAAAATATTTTGTGTCGCAGAAAAATACACCTTGCTTTGCTCGGTATATTTTTCTGCGAGGGATAGTTTGTTTGTACGGGATAGAAATAAGCGCAATTCACATTAGTTGATTCCGCAAGTTTTATGTCATATGACACATTACTTGGTTTCTCTTCTTGATGTGAATTGCGCCTTTGATTTTTTACTTTGCTGTTTTTGCTGTTACTTTGCTTTATGCCCGACTTTAGGGGAGTTTCGCTCTCTGCGGAGAGCGACAAGGGGCTCCTCGCCCCTTGACCCTCGCCAAAGGGACTCGTCCCTTTGGAATCCCGTTATGCTTCGCAATCGGGTCAGCAAATGCAGCTATTACTTATTGTACGCCGAGTGTATGCTGATACGGTTGAGCGCACGCTGAAGTTTCAGTTCCGCTATATCCAGCTCGTGACTGTCTTTAAGCGAATTCAGCTTCTCTCTCGCTTCCGCTTCGGAACGCTTTGCCCATTCAAGGTCTATCTCGTCCGCCCATTCAACGGCGTTGGCAATGATAGACACCTTATTTCCGCCTACTTTGAGCAAGCCCGACGACAATGCCGCTGTTCGGTATGTGCCGTCCTCCTGCTTTATTTTCAGCGGTCCCGACGGCAGGTCTGCCACAAGGCTCGTATGGTGCGCAAGGATTCCTATGTCGCCCTCGGTGGTCCTGACGATAAGCTGTGATGTCTCGCCGTCAAAAAATACCTTCTCCGGCGTTATTACGTTAAGCTTGAACTGTGCAGCCATTTAAACGCACCTCCGTTCAGGCTTCGGAAAGTGTTTTTGCTTTCTCAACAGCCTCGTCAATGGTGCCGACAAAGAGGAATGCAGACTCGGGTATGTCGTCGTGCTGTCCCTCGATGATCTCCTTAAAGCCTCTGATGGTCTCTTTAAGCGGCACATACTTGCCCTCGAAGCCTGTGAACTGCTCCGCAACGGAGAAAGGCTGGGAGAGGAAACGCTG
>JBJEQN010000066.1:0-12166 GCA_051881775.1 Oscillospiraceae bacterium
AACGTGGTTTTAAAAATGAAGTGTTTCAAACACTTCAAAAGGTCGTTGACAGACTTTGTGATACTATCTGCTCATTGTCTAAAGAAACTATTAAAAGCATTACCGGAAGAGATTGGATTTTATCCTGTTTTTAAATGGTGTTTAGTATTATATTCTTGTGGTTGATTTTTCATGGTAGTTTAATTATACCACCAAAAAAGACTGCTGTCTTGCTTTCCTTGCAAGATGGCAGCCTTTTTTCTTTGGTTTTTTTACAGCCAGCAAATTTATAAATTGCTGATCAACGTACACAATTCTTACCTTTCCGTCATCCAGACCCTCATCTGGTTCTCTCCCCTGTTGCCCCAGGTGTAATAGGGAACGGCATATGCGGTGCAATCCGTTTCGGAAAGAGGAGAATTGCAGTAAAGACCGCCGCTTTCGCCGAAACGCACGGCAGGAACGGCTATCTTCACCGTGCCGTTAAGCAGTCCGCTGTCGTAGTCCGACACTTCCGCTGCACAGCCCCTCTTTACCCCAAGAGAAATAACATCTCCGCCGTTGTCCACACCCTCAAAGCAGTACACAAGAGGTCCTCTGCAAAGTGCTGTCCTGCCCGTAAGCTCGGGTACCTTGGGCGAGGCGTGTACAAAATAAGGCGTACCGTCAAGTCTGAGGGTCACAGCATCGCCGCTTTTTACATCAAGATAAGCGTAACCCTTACGAACATCGATATCCGCAGCTTTGCCGTTAAGCTCAACGCTGTATTTTCCGCTCCACGCAGGTATTCTTACCGCCATTTTTCCGCTGCCGCCTTCAATTTTATATGTAACGTCAAAGCCGTAGGGATAGTCTGTTTCACAGGTCAGCTTTATTCCGTTTTCAAAGGAAACAGCGCCGTCTGCGTAAAGGTGACAGTACACCGTATCGCCGTTTTCGCCGTAAGCGTACTTGCCGAGAGAGGAAATGAGCCTTGCGGCGTTGGGCGGACAGCAGGCGCAGGCGTACCACTTGGGGCGCACGGTAAGGTCGTGCCTGTGAGTGGGAGAAACACCCGAAATCCCCGGTATGACTTCAAGAGGGTTAACGTAGAAAAACCGCTTTCCGTCCAGCTGCATTCCTGCAAGAACGGTGTTGTAGAACGCACGCTCCATTACATCGCCGTATTCCCCGTCAACGTCGTTTTCAAGCATTCTTGAAGCGAAAAACATAAGACCTATGGAAGCGCAGGTCTCCGCATAAGCCGTATCGGAGGGCAGGTCGTAGTCAACGCTGAACGCCTCGCCGATGACCGTTGAGCCTATACCGCCTGTAACGTACATACGCCGCCTTGTAATGCTTTCCCAAAGCCGTCTGCAGGCTGCAAACAGATCCTTGTCCCCCGTTTCGGAGGCAAGGTCAGCCATTCCCGTGTAAAGATATACCGCACGAACAGCGTGACCCGTTGCGTCCGTCTGCTCTCTGACGGGCTTTCCGCTTTGCTGGTAATCTCTGTCGTGAGGGTTGTTGCCCCAGACCGTCCAGTCACGGCTTTTTACCTCGTTTATGTAATAGTCCGGGTCTGTTCCTCTTGTATCTATAAAATGCCGAGCAAGCTCCAGACAGCGCTTATCCCCCGAAGCACGGTACATTTTCATAAGCGCAAGCTCCACCTCGGGGTGCCCCGGAGCGCCCTTGTGACCGCCAACGATAAACACATTATAGATATGCTCTGCGTTTTTCAGCATAACATCAAGCAGCTTTTTCTTGCCCGTTGCTTCGTAATAAGCACAGGCAGCCTCCATCATATGCCCGGCGCAGTAAAGCTCGTGTCCTTCAAGAAGGTTTGTCCAGCGTTTTTCCCTGTCCTTTACGGTAAAATAGGTGTTGAGGTAGCCGTCCTCATCCTGCGCATCTGCAATAATGTCAATGAGCCTGTCAACGGTGTTTTCAAGCTCCTTGTCGGGATATGAAGCAAGGGAATAAGCCGCCGCTTCTATCCATTTTGCGGCGTCGCTGTCCTGAAAAACCATTCCGTAGAAGCCGTCTCCCGTATCTTCTCCCCTTAAAGCCTTGCCTGCGTTTATAAAGTTGGCGATAACGTGGCTTTTTTCCGTGTCGGGTATACTATCCTCAAGAACGCCGTACTGATACGGGATAACAACGTCCTTAACAAGACGGCGGTACCTGCCTATAAAGCCGTTTCCTGCAGTAAATGCGCTTTGTGGTATCTGTCGCTGAACCTTCATATAAAACCTCTCCTTTTTGCTGTTGACAGCTTGCTTTATATGTATTATAATCTTAACAAAAGCCTTAAACAATGGAATATTTACGGATTTATATGGAGAATTATCGTGAACGAAATAATTTTGACAAACAACAGTATGCCTATGGCAAGCGGCTGCGGATATTTTGCGGCGCAGGAGGATTTTCTACACGCAGACAGAACGGCGGATTTCAATGTTATGATATACGTTACAGACGGCGTTATCTACGTTACCGAGGATAATAACGACTATGAGATACGCCCCGGAGAGCTGCTCTTTCTGAAAAGCGGCATAAGGCATTTCGGCAAGCGCCCCGTTCCAAAGGGCACACGTTGGCATTTCGTGCATTTTTATCTTGACAAAAGCGAAAACGTATGCGAGGACTTTGTTCCCGACTGCGCACCCTTGCCACAGTATGAAAAAATATGCTGCAGAACTGTTCTGCCGAAAAAGCTGACGGTGCCTTACGGCAGCAGACTTGAACGGCTCATAACGGAATTTACGGACTGTTACGGCTCCTCCGACCCTATGAAAAAATGGCAGATAAACGCACGGCTCTTTGAGCTTCTTACCGAAGCGGCATTTTCCTCCGCCAAAAACAAAACAAGGGAGAAGCTTTCCGATAAAATAGCGGCTTTTCTTGCGGACAATTATGATAAGCCCTTTTCCTCGGAAATGCTGGAAAAGACCTTTTTTCTCAGCTACAAGCATATGGCAGCGGTGTTCAGACGGGAACGGGGCGTTACAATGCAGCAGTATCACAACGCAGTAAAGATGAATGCGGCGTGTAAGCTGCTTGTGTCAACGCTTATGACCGTTGGCGAGATAAGCGCAAGGCTCGGGTATAACGATATGCTTTATTTCAGCAGGCGGTTCCGTGAGTTTACCGGAAAAAGCCCCACGGAATACAGAAAAACACAGACGACTTACTAAAAGTTTGAAGTTTGAAGTGTGTAGAGTGGAGTTGTTTTGAATGTGGAAAGTTGAAAGTGGAAAGTGGAATTGTTTTGAATTTGGAATGCGGAATTCGGAATTATATGCGCTTCGCTAAATGGAAAAATTATGTAGGGGACGGGTCTCCCGTCCCGATTGCCACAAATGCGGTCAAATCGGGACGGGAAACCCGTCCCCTACATAAAGAATGAAGAATGAATAGTGAATAATGAATAATTATGGTGTCCGCTGCGCTCACAAATTTTAAAATACATCGCCGCAGGCGATACCATAATTCCACATTCCACTCTCCAAATTTCAAATTCAATATAATTCCGAATTCCGCATTCCGAATTCCTAATTTATAAAAGCGGCAGCGGAGCGCACAGCAAAGCCAGCAGCGCCGATGAACCTGCCATTACAAGTGTCTCCGTCACAGGGAGCTGCTTGTGCTTTTTGGTGTAATAGCTCACCATTGCCGTCAGAGCCGATATAAATATCAATGCCGCCGAGATCCCTGCTGCCGTTTTCATTGCAAACACATCCTTTTAACTTATTTATTCTGTTCTGAGCGCTTCTACAGGGTCCTTCTTGGAAGCAACTCTTGAAGGGATAAGACCTGCGATAAGGGTAAGAACCATGCTTATTGCAACAAGTATCAGCGCCGCCTGAGGAGGCAGGAACGCTTTAAGTCCTTCAATGTGCGTAAGGTTGTAAACAATTGCGTTGATGGGGATTATTGCAAGGTAGGACACGCCTACGCCGATAAGACCGGAGGTAAGTCCCACAAGCAGCGTTTCTGCGTTGAATACCGTGGAAACATCGTGCTTTGAAGCGCCTATTGCACGGAGGATACCGATCTCTCTCGTTCTTTCAAGAACGGAAATGTAGGTGATGATTCCTATCATTATGGACGATACCACAAGAGAAATTGCAACAAAGGCAATGAGCAGGTAGGAAATACCGCTGATAATGTCCGTTATGGAGGACATAAGCAGAGCCACATAATCGGTGTAATGTATCTTGCTGTCCTCGTCCGCAGAATCGTTGTAGTCGGAGATCCTTTCGGAAATTTTGTCCTTTTCGGCAAAGGACTTTGCGTATATCTTTATTTCCGAGGGGTCGTCAAAGTCCACCTTGCCCAGGGTAGAAAGAACATCGTCATAAGTGGAGGAGGAGAACTCCTCGGGAGTGTATTCATCAAAAACAAGAGCGTAGCGGCTGTCGGTGAATTCCGTTGTGTCCATAGCCATTGCAAGCTGCTCGGCGGTCATTGCGGCAAGCTGCTGTTCCACCTGTGCGGCGTACTGCTGTGCGTACTGCTCTCTTATTGCGTCGCCTGCATAGCCGAAGAGGGTCTCATCATCCATCCCACTTATGTAGGAGGAAACGGAGTCCGCTTCAACGCCCATCTGCTGTGAATAAGAGCTTATTATCTGCTCTTCAAGGTCTTCTCTCGTTACCTGTGAAAGATACTGTTCAACATAGGCGTCAACGTCCTTTTCATCGGGCTGGGAGGATATGAATCTGAATACGTCAGCCTTTTCGGAAACGCTGAGAGAGGAAATGTATTCCTTAGCGGAAGCGGCCTTTTCTTCGTCCGAGGGTTCAACATAATCGTCCGTTTTGAATGCAAGACCGGAAAGAACGTCTGTAGCTTCGTCTTCAAGCTGTTCCTTTACAATATCGCTTTCGTTTGTTTTGTTGATAACATAATCGGTAAGCGCCTTTGTGTAGCCAACATAGCCTGTGAGCATTGCGGCGGTAGCGTCCTCGGAGGGGCGGATAAAGCCTGTTATTTTCAGCTTTAAGCCAATGTCATCGGAGCTGTAAATGTAGTCAAGTCCCGTTTCCGTCTTGGTAAGGTCAACATAGCCGCTGCCCGTTTCGCTTCGCTGATAGTATTCGCAGGGCAGGATAAGCTTGTATTCCTTGCCGCATACCTCGTCAAAGCTCCACTCGGTAACGCCGTAGTCTTCGATTATATCGCCGTTCATTGCGGCTTTCATTATCTCGGGCATATCATCGCTGTTCTTGAAGCCGAGAGCATACATTATAACATCGGGTATCTCGTTGTGACGGGTAAGAACAACTACTACCTCGTCATAGCTCTGCGGCCAGCTTCCGTAAACAAGGTCGTACTGACCTTCAAGTATCTCGTTAACGCTGTCGGGCGTATCTCCGGGAAGAAGCTCCTCGAAAATTTCCACCTGTCCCATAGGCGACATCTGCATAGCGCTGCTCATTACCGATGAAGAATCAACGTCCATGCCCATTGCATTCTGTGACATTTCCGCAAAATCGGCTTTTACGATCTTTCCCGAGGGGTCCTTTGTGAAAACGGGCATCTGAACATCGTAGCAGTAAGCAATGGAGCTTGCATTTTCCGATACCGTTTCATCATTTTCAAGGAAGTCCTTTACAATGGTCATATCGTTGGTCTGCTTTGCGGAGGAATTAAAGGTGTTGAATATCTCGTAAACAGCCGTGTTGGAATATACCTTCTGAGGCTGCTCGTTTTCTTCCTCGCCGTCTTTGTCGTGACCGCCGTTCTTGCTTTCCATCATAGAGTTCATAAGGCTTGCGGTATCAGCGGTCTCACGGTAAATATCAATAGGATAGGACGAAAGGGTGTCCTCCTGAATGCCATTTATATAGTCATTTATGCCCGTTGAAAGGGAAAGGATAAGGGCAATGCCTATAATTCCTATGGAGCCTGCAAAAGCGGTCAGGATAGTACGTCCCTTTTTGGTCAGCAGGTTGTTAAGGGAAAGCGACACAGCTGTAAAGAAGGACATTGAAACACGCTTTTTCTTTTCCTCCACGGGAACGTCCTCTTTTTCGGGGGTGTAGGGGTTTGTATCGCTGGTAAGAACGCCGTCCTTTATCCTTACGATACGGTTTGAATACTGCTCCGCAAGTTCGGGGTTGTGCGTTACCATTATAACGAGCTTGTCCTTGGCAATTTCCTTGAGCAGCTCCATTACCTGAATGCTTGTTTCGCTGTCAAGTGCGCCTGTAGGCTCGTCGGCAAGGAGAATATCGGGGTTGTTGATAAGGGCACGGGCAATTGCAACTCTCTGCATCTGACCGCCGGACATCTGATTGGGCTTTTTGTGGAGCTGATTGCCAAGTCCAACCTTTTCAAGTGCTTCAACGGCTCTTTTTCTGCGCTCTGCCTTTGAAACGCCGGAAATGGTAAGGGCAAGCTCAACGTTTGCAAGCACCGTCTGGTGTGGGATAAGGTTGTAGCTTTGGAAAATGAAGCCTATAGAGTGGTTTCTGTAAGCGTCCCAATCCCTGTCCTTGTAATCCTTTGTTGATACTCCGTTGATGATAAGGTCGCCGGAGGTGTAGTGGTCAAGACCGCCTATGATGTTGAGCATAGTTGTCTTTCCGCAGCCGGAATGACCGAGAATTGCGACAAATTCGTTTTCACGGAATGTAATGGACACTCCGTTCAGCGCCGTAACGGCGGTATCGCCTTCGCCGTACTGCTTTACAATGTTTTTCAGCTGAAGCATTGGCTTCTTCCTTTCCTTAATTCATTTGAATGCTTATTTGCTTATTAATAACCGCCGGAAGTTTGGGAGATCTGCATATCTTACGGCGGATAAAGTCATTTCAAGAGGCTTACCTGATAAGCTATCATTTTCCTTCGCCGCTCGGGGTCGTCCAGCCTTTCGGTATCAATGTCCAGTATTCTCACAAGAATGTAGTTTACGATTATCGCTTTAAGGGTAATTGCCGTAGTTTTGTAATCTATATTCCTTATTTCACCCGATTCGATGCGCTTTTTCAGCAAGTCCTCGAACCAGTCGCTTAGACGTTTAAGAAGTCTGCACATATCGTTTTTTGAGATAAATTCACGGACTTCGCTTTCCCTGACGATTATCCTTATAATGTCGATATGTTCGGAAATAATGGCGGAAAGGTTTGTAAATATCCTGTCAAGGGTATCTTCTATGGGCATAGAATACATTTCCTTGTCGGTCTCAAACTGCATAAGCTCCTCTGCAATAACGGAAAGCTCCTCTTTTAGTATTTCACGGAACAGTTCCTTTTTGCCGTCGGGAAAGTAGTGGTAAAGCAGGCTTTCGGATATGCCTATGCTGCGGCTCAGATAGCGTACGGAGGTACCCTTGTAGCCCTTTTCGGAAAAAGCCTTTTTAGCGCCTTCGATAAGACGGCGTTTTGTGGCTTCCGCCTGTTCCTTGCGTATGTTTCCGCTGTTGTTTTCAGCCATTTAGGGTGTTCACTCCTTTTTGGATTTTGGTTTAACAAATGTTCAATGAATATTATAGCGCAGCAGATATGCAATGTCAATGTATAATTGTAATTTTCAGCATTTTTTCACATTTTTATCACCAAGGGAAACCATTTCAAAAACAAGAAGGACTATTGCACGTTAATAAATTTATAACAAAAACGGGCGCACACTGTGCGCCCCTACAGAAAATATTGAAAATAACATCGCCGCAGGCGATACCATAATTCCACTCTTCACATTCCACTCTTCACATTCCACTCTTCACATTCCACTCTCCACACTCCACATTCCAAATTCAATAAAATTTGTTATTTTGTTTTAGCAAGGCTGTCATAGCCGTCACGGATAGCGTTCACAAGGGCATTTATATCCCCCTCGGTAGTACCCTTGCTTATGGAAACTCTTATTGCGCTGTCTGCAAGTTTATCGGGTATGCCCATTGCCGTCAGTACGGAGCTGTGTGCGCCCTTGGAGCAGGCGGAACCGCTTGAAACGTATATCTCCTTGCTTTCAAGGTAATGGAGCATTATTTCCGAGCGTATTCCCTCAACGGAAAAGTTCAGTATGTAGGGCGAATGGTTCTCCGGATTTGAATTTATCTTCACAAAATCAAGCTTTGAAAGGCTTTTTACAAGGTAATTGCAGATTATTTCGGCGTTGCTGTAGGCTGTTTTCATTGTGGGCATCTGTGTTCTTACCGCTGCGCCGAAGCCTGCAATAAGCGGCACCGATTCCGTACCCGAGCGCATACCCTTTTCCTGTCCGCCGCCGTAAACAAGGGGCGGTATCTTTATTCCGTTTTTAATAAACATTGCTCCAACGCCTTTGAGGGCATAGACCTTGTGAGCAGATACCACTATTGCATCCGCCATAAGGTCTGCGGACTTGATAGGCAGCTTCATAAAGCCCTGAACTGCGTCGCAATGGGTTATACATTCGGGATAAGCACGCTTTACCGCAGTAAATATCTTTTTTACGGGATTAACGGCTCCCGTTTCGTTGTTGACGAGCATACAGGAAACAAGGAAGGTGTCCTCGTCCACAGCGCCCAGAAAATCATCGGGGTCGATAACTCCGCTGCGGTCGGGCATTATCCTGACAACGGTATATTCCCCCGTCGCTTCAAGCTGCTTTATAGGTTCGGCAACGGAAGGGTGCTCTATTCCCGAAACAACTATCTTTTTGCGGTTTCTTCTGCCGTATTTTTTTGCTGCGCCGAAAATTATAGTGTTGTTAGCCTCGGTTGCGCCCGAAGTAAAGGTAATGCATTTTGGGTCGCACACAAGCGCCGCCGCAATTGATTTCCTCGCTTCGGTCATATCGTTTTCGGCGTTAAGACCTATCCTGTGAAGAGAGGATGGGTTGCCGTAGTTTACAAGCATACTGTCAAAAACTGCGGACATAGCCGCCTCGCAGGGCTTTGTGGTCGCCGCATTGTCAAGATAAACGCTCATTTATTTCAATTCCTTTCGGTTTAATTGCAATTTCTTTTATTATACTATATTTTTATGTAAATTCCAAGACATAAGCGCAATTTTTTCTTTCTGCCTTTTTACCAACCAAAAGCATATGCCAAACACCCTTTTTGTAAACTTTGACACAGAACTTTATTTCTTAAACAAAAAGGCAAAATTTTCTTGTGCAATAATTATTAAACAGCAGCTTGCCAAATACAGAATTTGCACATATAACACAAATATGTACCAAATGTTAAACCTGCGCAGATATTTGCGGAGCAAAACCGGACGGACTATAATTATACTATAAAGCCAACCTGTTTGGTATGAATTAAGGAAAAGGGAGAAAAATATAATGGCTGAACAGAAAATCACAAAAAGCAGAAAGACTTTGTACAGAATAATAATAGTAGGTCTTATGGCTGCGCTTGTTTACGCAGGAAACTATCTTCAGATCAAGATCCCCAACGGCGTGCTTGTAACGAGAATACACCTTGGCAACTCAATGTGCCTGCTTGCAGGTCTGCTTTTCGGCGGACTCAGCGGCGGACTTGCATCGGGTATCGGCGCAGGACTTTACGACCTTTTTGACCCCGTGTACATTGTGTCTGCACCTTATACCTTCATCTCCAAGTTTGCAATGGGTATGACTGCAGGTCTGCTGAGAAAAACCAACGAGAAAACGAGAGTTATCCTCTCCGCAATTGCAGGTCAGGCAGTTTACATCGTGCTTTACCTGCTTAAATCCTACCTTACCATAATCATTCTCGGGGGAACATCACAGGCTGCGTGGGCTGCTGTGGGAACAAACGCCATTACCTCCACGGTAAACGCAGTTCTTGCTGTTATAATCGCAGTTCCACTTTACTTCCTCCTCCGTACAGCGTTAAAGAGAACGGGCATCTATCAGTTCATCACCGCAAACGACAAGGATGAAAACGCACCAAAGGAAAACAAGAGCGGATTTAACCCCGTTACCATATGCCTTACCGTGTTCTCGGTAGCAGTTGCGCTTATATTCACTATCAACCTTGCTGCGACAAATAAGGTGAAGGCAAAGGAAGAGGAGAAAGAGCAGGCATATATTGAGCGTATAGACAGCCTTGAAAGCGAAATAAACTATCTTTATGAGCAGCTTGGCGTAGAAAAGCCGGTAACGGAAGAAGCGGCAGAGGAAGCGGCACAGTAACACCGCAAACTTTAATGCGGAATTATATGCGCTTCGCTAAATGAATAATGAATAGTGAATAATTAAGGTGTTCGCTGCGCTCACGGATTTTTATACATCGCCTTTTTGTTATAAAGTAATTACCCATAATTTTAACCTGAATTTTACATAGATCCGCTCTAAAACTTTACCGGCAGGCATTATAATTATTATGGCATACCGTAAAGTAAGGGGAATCTCTGATGCGTGAAGATCTGTATATCGAGAGAAAAATATCATCGGGAACATATATACCCGAGGTGTTTACCGATGCGCTTACAGGCTTTGAAGAAACGGAGCTTACGCCTGTTCAGCTTGCATATGTTTCGGAGAAAATAATGTCCTACAGCAGCGATATTGTTTTCGCATTTGCAGCAATTGCAATAGTCGGTGCATTGGGAACTGTTTTCAGCAGCGAACCGATGACGGCGTTTTGGGTAATGCTTTTTTACGGCGTTATTGCCCTTTTGTACAAGCCTGTGCGAAACCTTATAATTGCTCCCGTGAAAAACAGCTTTGACGCAGGAAATTATAAGGCGTACAAATATATTGTGACCGATAAATTCGTGAATCTGACCGATGTTTCCGACTCGCCGAAAATAGCAAGCGAAAAGCACAGCAGCTATTACCTGTCCATATGCGGAATAAATGCGGAGGTGCCTTTTGAATGTTATTCAAGAGTGCAGGAGGGCGACTATGTTACGGGCGTTCTGATAGATGTAAAGGACAGAAAGTGGTTTATTGTGTGCAGTCCTGCTTTTTAAGGATCAGGCAGTAGTTGTCAATATCCCTGTACCTGTCGAATTTTACACCCACCTCGGGAATACGTCCGCAGAAGGTGAAGCCGAATTTTTCGTGGAGCCGTTCGCTCGGTTCGTTGCCTGCGGTTATAACGGAAACGATGCTGTGTGTAACGCCGTCATTTCGGGCAATTTCAATGAGCCGTTCAATAAGAGCGGAGGCTATGCCCATTTTGCGGAAATCGGGGGATATGTAAACGGAAAGCTCCACAGTTGAGCGGTAAGCCTCCTTTTTGCGGTAGGAGGAAAGGCTTGCATAGCCTGCGATCTTCCCGTTCGCAAGGGCTGTCAGCAAGGGATGGTTGTCCTTGTTATGTGCGGCAAACCACTTTTCCCATTCGTCCATAGTTTTCGGGTGCAGGTCAAGTGTGGAAATGCCGTTTTCCACCTCATAATTGTATATTTTGAGAAGCTCGGGCAGATCGGTATGTTCTGCCCGTCTTATTTTTATGTCCATAGAAATTTGCTCCTTTTTTAGGAAAGTGAAATGTGGAAAGTTGAAAGTGGAATTATGGTGCGCCTGCGGCGTATCTTGTTTAATTGTGCTTTTTAGTTTTTCCCAAACAAATTTGGGTATTCTTTTCGTCCGTCAGCTATGTGATAGACCTTTATAACGTCTGCTCCCACCTTATAAAAGCAAAGATATTTGTCGCAAATAAGCATACGGAAGCCTTGGTCGGCGATTTGAGAATATTTCGGCACAACACCGAGAAAGGGGTTATCCGCCAGTAATTCTATTGCATCTAAAATTTTATCGGTAATATTCTGCGCCGCTCTGACCCCCGAAAGGCTAAGATAAATGTCTGCGATTTGGTCAAGCTCTTCCCATGCACAAGCAAGCAGTTCAATTTTATAATGCATTGTTATACTTCTCCTGCAGCTTTGCTCTTGCTTCGGCTAAAGAAACGTTTGCTTCCCCCGAAACCATACGCTGTTCGGCAATTTTCAGCTTTGCCTGCAGGCGCAGCAGCTCTTCGTGCTTCTCAAAGGCTTCAATGCTCATAACAACAATGTCCCCCTCGCCGTTTTTTGTGATATATATAGGCTCGTCAACCTCGTGGGCAAGCTTTGAAATGGTGCTGTAGTCATTTCTTAATGCAGTAGAGCTTTTTATTATCATTTTTATCCCTCCGTTAAGTATTCTGTAAATATTATAGCAGAATTATATGATAATTTCAATAGAATAAAAAATTTTACTTAACCCCTTGACAAATAAGCACAAGTGTGTTATAACTGTATTACAGCAAGTAGTACAGTTAATACAGAGGTGATAA
>JBJEQN010000067.1:0-11978 GCA_051881775.1 Oscillospiraceae bacterium
AAATATCGAGGATCCTTGCAGCTTCTTCAACCTTACGGCTGATCTCGTCCTTAGGAACCTTACGGAGCTTAAGACCGAAAGCCATGTTCTCGAAAACTGTCATGTGAGGATACAGAGCGTAGTTCTGGAAAACCATCGCAATATCTCTGTCCTTAGGAGCAACATCGTTAACAAGACGGTCGCCGATGTAAAGCTCACCTTCGGAAATTTCTTCAAGACCTGCGATCATACGAAGAGTCGTAGACTTACCGCATCCTGAAGGACCTACGAGGATGATGAACTCCTTATCCTTGATTTCAAGGTTAACGTCTGAAACGGCAACAACACCGCCGGGGTATTTCTTATAAATTGAGCGAAGAGACAAACTTGCCATATTAGCGGACCTCCCAAAATAAATAGTCTTGCCGAAAATCTCTCGTACTCTCGGCTATGATAATATAATACCAAATTTCCGCAGTAAATTTCAAGTCACTTATTGACTAAACTTATAAAAAGTAATTTATTTAGTTTGACGAAAAATTAACAGGACAAACGACTAATCCATTTTATTCCAAAAAACTTGTATAAATATTTTCAATTTCTTTGTGCAACATTTCCCGACATTCGCCCAAAGCAAGATTTTCATCAAGATCTACTCCGCCGATGCGTATTCGCTTTAAATACACTATCTTGTTGCCCACTGCCTCCGCCATACGCTTTATCTGGTGGTACATACCCTCGGCAATGGTTATGAGTGCCTCGTGCCTGTTGTCAAGAATTTCTATTTTTGCAGGAAGGCAGACATCCCCTCCGTCTATTTCAAGACCCTTTTCAAAGGCGGAAATATAGCTGTCCTCCGCCTCCTTTTCAAACCGTGCGAAATACACCTTGCTGACATGGTGCTTGGGGGAAAGGATATTGTGTGCAAGAACGCCGTCGTCGGTAATGAACACAAAGCCTTCGGTGTCCTTATCAAGCCTGCCTGCCGGAAACAGACCGTTCCTGCGCAGCTCCGGGGGAAGAAGCTCCAGCACAGTTCTTGATTCGCCGTCCTTTGTGGAGCAGACCACGCCCTGAGGCTTGTTCATCATTATATAAAGGTATTTGCGGTAGACTACTTCCCTACCCTCGGCGGTCACTTTGTCGTTTTCGGGGTCAATTTTCATATCGTACAGCTTGCCCACCGTTCCGTTGACGGTCACAAGGCGTTTTTTGATAAGCTCCTTTGCGTCGTTCCGTGAAATGCCAAGCTGCGCGGACAAAAACTTGTCAAGCCGCTGAAAACCGCTTTTTCCTGCCATATGCTCACCTCTTGTTACCCGTCTGAGGACGGTTGTAAGACTTGTTTTTCTGCTTTTTTGCAACGGAATAGCCGAACTCTCCCAGCTTTCTGCCAAGGGAGAAATATTCGCCGTGAGAATACGCCATAAGTCCTGCCTGCTGAAGATTTATCTTACCCTTGCTGTCGATATAGCGTTCATCGGCGTTTACGGCGGTAATTTCGGCAATAAACATATCGTGTGTACCCAGGGGCTTAATTTCCACCACCTTACATTCAAGGGAAAGAGGGCTTTCGGCAATAACGGGAGCGGACACCGTACCTGCCGCTTCAAGGTGCAGACCACATTTTGCCGCCTTGTCCATATCCCGTCCGCTTTTTACGCCGCAGAAGTCGGCTTCACGGACAAGCTTTGACGTTGTAAGATTTATAACGAACTCCCCCGACTCCTTTATAATGCCGTAGGAATGACGGGAGGGCCGGACGGAGATATATGTCATAGGCGGCTTGGTGTTTATAATGCCCGTCCACGCAACAGTCAGTATATTTGCTTTTTCAAGTGTTCCGCAGGACACCATTACCGCAGGCAGCGGCGACAGCAGCGTTCCCGGATTCAATATTTTTCTTCCCATTTTATACCGCCTTCATAATAATACTTGCTCCATTAATTTTATCACAAAGCCGATAAATTATCAATATCAAATTCCAATTTGGAAAGTTGAAAGTGGAAAGTGGAATTGTTTTAAATTCGGAATGAGGAATTATTTTTAATTTGGAATGTGGAAAGTGAAAAGTGGAATTATGGTATCGCCTGCGGCGATGTTATTTTCAAATTAATTTTAAACTTCGTGAGCGAAGCGAACACCTTAATTATTCATTATTCACTATTCATTCTTCATTATTAATTAAAGCGCAGCGCCCATAATTCCACTTTCAACTTTCCACTTTCAACATTTAAAACAACTCCACTCTTCACTCTCCACACTCCAAACTTAATAAAAAACTTTCTCTTGATTTTAGTATGAAAATGTGGTAAAATCAAACTGTATCATTAATCTTAATAAAAAAGGAGAAACGTTATGATAGTTAAACCTAAGATAAGAGGCTTTATCTGCACAACGGCGCACCCTGTCGGCTGTGACGCAGCAGTTAAGGCGCAGATAGATTATGTCAAGGCTCAGGGAAAGACAGAGGGCGCTAAAAAGGTGCTTGTAATAGGCTCTTCCATGGGCTACGGTCTTGCTTCAAGAATTTCCGCAGCCTTTTCCTGCGGCGCTGCGACCTTGGGCGTTATTTTTGACAAGCCGGGCAGCGAGGGCAGAACAGGCTCCGCAGGCTGGTACAACACCGCCGCTTTTGAAAAATACGCTCACGCAGAGGGACTTTATGCAAAGACGATCAACGGTGACGCTTTCTCTCAGGGCATAAAGGACGAGGTTATCGAGCTTATCAAAAAGGATCTGGGCAAGATAGACCTGCTTGTGTACAGCCTTGCCGCTCCGAGAAGAACTCTTGCTGACGGAACAACGGTATCTTCCGTGCTTAAAACTACAGGCGCAAGCTACACCAACAAGACCATCGACCTTAAAAATATGACCGTTTCCGACGTTACCATCGACCCTGCTACCGATGAGGAGATCGACGCTACCGTTAAGGTAATGGGCGGCGAGGACTGGCTGGACTGGGTAAAGCAGCTCAAAGCAGCAGGAGTGCTGGAAGACAACGCACTTACACTTGCTTATTCCTATATCGGACCCGAGCTTACACACCCTATGTATTATGAAGGCTCAATAGGCAGAGCAAAGGCTCACCTTGCGGCAACGGCAAAGCAGATAACTGCAGAAGTTCCCGGCGTAACGGCTTACGTTTCGGTGAACAAGGCGCTTGTTACACAGTCAAGCTCCGCAATACCCATTGTTCCCCTTTACATTTCCATTCTTTATAAGGTAATGAAGAAAGCAGGACTTCACGAAGGCTGTATCGAGCAGATGCAGAGACTTTTCTCCAAGAAGGTCTACGGCGGAAGCGTTGAAACGGACAGTGAGGGTCTTATCCGTATGGACGATTGGGAAATGCGTCCCGAGATACAGAAAGAGGTGTCCGACCTCTGGGATAAGATAAACGGGGACAACCTTGACGAATGTGCGGATATTGCAGGCTATCAGCGTGAGTTCAACGAGATATTCGGATTTGACGTTGACGGCGTTGATTACGAAGCAGACGTTGACACGGCTGTAGGTATTGAAAGTATAGCAGAATAAAAAACCGAAAGCGAAGCATAACGGGATTCCAAAGGGACGAGTCCCTTTGGCGAGGGTCAAGGGGCGAGGAGCCCCTTGTCGCTCCCGCAGGAGCGAAACTCCCCTAAAGTAAGGCATAACGCATTGTAAATTAAAAACAAGCAAACAATCAAACCCCAAGGCGCAATTCACATTCAAAAGAGGAACCGAGAAAGGCTTTGTACAACACAAAACCTGCGGAACCGACTATGTGAATTGCGCCATTTCTTACATATTACAATAAAGTACCCTCGGATAAAAATATACCGAGCGCAACGAGGTGTATTTTTATCCGACACGACAAATTTAATGCGGAATGCGGAATTATGTCCGTTTTACCTTGATATGCCGTGTAAGCAAAACGGGCGCACACTGTGCGCCCCTACAGAAAGATTGCGAAAAATGCTGATTTTGTGCGGAAAAATTACCGGCAAAATATGCTGTGTCGGATAAAATGCACATCGCTTCGCTCTGTACATTTTATCCGAGGGTACTTTATCTTGATATGTAAGAATAGGCGCAATTCACATTGGTCGGTTTTACAAGTTTTGTGTTATGCAACACTTTGCTTGGTTCCTTTTTTGAATGTGAATTGCGCCTTTGATTTTTTACTTTATTTGTTTTTGCCGTTACTTTGCGTTGCACCTTAGTTCAGGAGATTTCGCTCTCTGCGGAGAGCGACAATGGGGCGCTGCCCCCTTGACCCCTGCCACCCTTTGAAAAGCGTGGACGTAAACTTTATTCCGCTTCGTGGTGGGGTTTCCCTTTGGAATCCCGTTATTGCTTCGCTGTCACATCTCCGCCATAACGGATTCAACAAAGTGCTTTGCCGCACGTCCGCTTCTGCCGTTTCTTCTGAGGGCGAAAGCCTCCGCACGGACAAGCATTTCCTCGGTACATTCGATGCCCTTTTCGGCAGCTATGGACTTCACTATGTTAAGGTATGCTTCCTTATCCGGCTTAAGGAATGCGACCTTTAAGCCGAAGCGCTCCGAAAGGGAGATAAGCTCTTCCCTTGTGTCGCCTGCATGGATATCGTCACCGTCACGGTCGGAGAAGCGCTCCTTCACAAGATGCCGTCTGTTGCTTGTTGCGTAGATAACAAGGTTAGGTGTCTTGGCGGAAACGGAGCCTTCCAGAACTGCTTTGAGAGAGCTGAAATTATCATCGTCCGAGGAGAAGGAAACATCGTCCACGAAAACTATGAATTTAAGCGGATTTTTTGCTATCTTTTCGATAACGTCCGGCAGCTCGGGAAGCTGGGATTTGCTCAATTCGATAAGGCGCAGACCCATATCCTTGTACTCGTTTGCCACAGCCTTGACCGTTGAGGATTTGCCCGTGCCTGCGTCGCCGTAAAGAAGGACGTTTGCCGCAGGCTTGTCGTTAAGCAGGGCAAGGGTGTTGTTTATGACCTTATTACGTTCAAGCTCGTAGCCCGAAAGCTGTGAAAGCCGCTGTGGGTCGGGGTTCTTAACGGGAACAAGCCTGCCGTCTTTAAGGGTAAAGGTATGGTACTTTGCAAAAATGCCGTAGCCCTTTGAGGAAAGGCAGGACATACGCTGTCTGTACGCTTCAAGGAAGTCGGTCTCATCCGTTTTCCAGCCTGCAAAAGCGTAAACGGCGTTTTCTCCCATAGCATCGCTTACCATTCCGGGAGTTAGCCCTGCGATCTCCTGAAGCACGGCAAGCTCTGCCTTTGCAGCCTTTTCAATGCACTCGGGTACTTCTTCATATGCGGCAAGACGAAGCATAAACGGGTTTTCGTCCTCCGTTACCTTTTCAAGTATGCAGGAAGTAAGGTTATCCGTGCGCTTGTAAAGAGAGTTCACAAACTCGCCGTAGTTTACGGGAGTAGGGTCTTTGAGCAGTTCAAGCAATTTGCTCACGGTCTCGTCTTCAAGTATTCCTCTGAATACGGAAAGCGCCTCCAGCCTTTCAGCATAGGGCGCAAGAATATTGTTGTTCATATCCATTATCTCTTTTCGGTTTAAATTTCAAGTATAATTATAGCACTTTTCCGCCGAAAAGCAATGAAATGCCGTCTGATTCAATATTTCTGACAAAATATCCCCTTTACAGACCCTCTGCAATGTAAATTTTGCTGCCGAAGAAGCGTTTTTCATACTTTTGCACAATATATCGACGAAAAATTTTATGTTGCAAAAAATATGCGGTTGTGATATAATTTTTATATATTAACTTCACTTTAGGAGATATGCTATGAGTATAAATTATCATCTTCCGGATATTCTCAATCATCACAGGCTAAATATCATTACCTATGAAATGATAAAGGAACATCCCGAGTATTTTTATGATGATGTAAAGATAGGTTCCGTTTTCGGCTGCTACCCTTCGGCGCTCTGGAACGGCGGACGCTACCTGGGCGGTCCCCAGACAGAGGACAAGATCATCAAGATGTCACTTGAGGATTATAATGTAAGAGGCATCCCCGTAAGATTTACCTTCACTAACCCCCTTATCACTAAGGAACACCTCGGCAATCCTTACTGCAACAAGATACTCCGTATGGGAAACAACGGACTTAACGAGGTCATTGTAAACTCCCCCGTTCTTGAGGAATATATAAGGAAAAATTACCCCGACTACAAGATAACCTCCTCCACCTGCAAGGAGATAAGAACTCCCGAGGGCGTTAACGCCGAGCTTGAAAAGGATTATAACCTTGTTGTGCTTGATTATAACTGGAACAACAACTTTGAGTTCCTTGAAAGCATTAAGGACAAGGCAAGGTGCGAGCTGCTTGTAAACGCCTGCTGCATCCCCGAATGTAAGCGCAGAGGCGAGCATTACCGCGCTATCGGCGAGCATCAGATAATAAATGAAGAACGCATCCACTCTCTGTCCAAAAATCTTCCCGAACAGGAATCCTTCAAGTGCGATTTCATGTGTCAGAACCTTTATGTAACAACAGGCTACAAGACTCACATAAGCCCCGAAAGCATCTATACAAAGTATGTTCCCATGGGCTTTAACCAGTTCAAGCTGGAGGGCAGAACAAACTCCGATGTTTCCGTTCTTGAAAGCATTGTTTACTATATGGTCAAGCCCGAGAAGCGTGATATGGTTCGCCTTATGATGCTGGAATGGCTTACCGAAAAAGTAACGTATTTCGCATAATAAAAGGACTTTACAATGGATATTTATTTTCACATTCCCGATTTTCTAAAGCACTTCCGTCTGAACATGGTGCTGCTGGCAATGATGGAGGACAAGCCCCAATATTTCAGAGAGGGAATAAAAATAGGCTCCGTTTACGGCGCTTTCCCCCCTGCGCTCTGGAACGGCGGACGAGGCTGTGCAGGTGTGTGCGACCAGCGTACAATGACAGAGGTGCTGAAAATATACAACAGCAAGGGTATCCCCTGCCGCTTCACCTTCACCAACCCTCTTATAAAGAAAGAACACCTTGGAGACGGCATCTGCAACCTTATGATGCGCCTTGGAAACAACGGACTTAACGAGGTCATAGTAAGTTCTCCGCTCCTTGAAGATTATATAAGGAAAAATTACCCTAAGTACAAGATAACCTCCTCCACCTGCAAGCAGATAAGAGACCCCGAGCAGCTTCGTGAGGAGCTTGAAAAGGATTATAGCCTTGTTGTGCTTGATTATAACTGGAACAACGACTTTGAGTTTCTTGAAAAGCTGCCACATAAGGAGAAGTGCGAGCTGCTGGTGAACGCCTGCTGCACCCCCAACTGCAAGCGCAGAGGTGAGCATTACCGCTCCATCGGCGAGGAGCAGATAAAGTATGCCGTGCAGGCGCAGACCCCTCCGGCACTCCGCAAGCCCTATCAGTTCCACGACTTTGAGTGCCCTTATATGCAGCTTCATCTTTACGAAACAACAGGCTTTTCCACCCATATAAAGCCGGACGATATTTACGAAAAGTACGTCCCCATGGGCTTTAACCAGTTCAAGATAGAGGGCAGAACAGTCCCCGACATCAACGTTCTGGAAAACTTCGTTTATTATATGGTAAAGCCGGAATACAGGGACTCCGCAAGACTTGAAATGCTTTGCAGGCTTACTCAGAAGGTAAAATATTTTAAATGACAATACCCCGGCGCAGGGAAGGTTCTGTGCCGGGGTATTTATATAGGTTTATCTCATGATATTTTGGTATGAGCTTCGATCATAGCTTTCACCGAGCAGATCGCCAAGTCCTCCATAATACTTTTGCTCCTTATGATAAGTATAATCCACTCTTATACGGTCGCTGTATGCTGTAATTTTAATTCCCGTGATGTAGGTTTTATATACAAGCGTTGTATCGTAATACATTGCGTCCATAAGCCAGCTGTCTATAACGCCGGAAGAGATCAGATTGCCGTTTGCATCAAATTTGTCATATTTCAATGCACCGTAAGTATAAAACCAAATATGTGATTGAGCATTGATCCATACATTGCAATAGCTTCCGTCATAATAAATATTTATATAACTGCCGTCTTTTGAACGTATTGTAACTCCGTCTGCAAAATTGCCGCCGGATACTGCATTATTTCCTGTATAGCCCTCATCGTTAGGGTCGATACCTGTGTTATCATATATATCTATGTCTATGATAACATCGTCCGTTTCCTCAGTGTTTCCGCTGTCATCATCTTCGTCATCGCCATCATCTTCGTTATCGTCTTCACCGTCTCCGCCGGTATCTCCGCCGTCCGTGTCCTCTTCATCGCAAACCTCAAACACGGCGTTTACGGTATATTCTCCGTTGGAATTTATCAAAATGTCGGTCTGCTTGTCCCCTCCGAAATCGACAATAAAATCTCCCTGTCTGTTCAGTTCGATATAATATGTTCCGTCAGAGGAGGTAACTGCACTTGCGGCAAGGATTCCGTCCTGATAAACCGCAACGCCGTGAGCAGCCAGCGGTCTGGTAACGCCTGTGGTCGTGTTATATTCCGTTACCGTGCCGGTTATGGAGGTTTCTATGGGGAGAAGTTCAGCATTTTTCATGATCGCAGTATTATTACCTGTAATCTCAATCAAATAATCATGCGTATAATATCTATCCTTGGTAAATTCAATTTTATAAACTCCGGGAGATAAAATCACCTCATACTCACCGTTTTCATTTGTTGCAATATTGCGATCTAATTTGTATAATGTTCCGAATTTATTTTCATATATATTAATTGTCACATCTTCAATCGGAGATTTGGTGATTTCATCTTTAACGATTCCAAGAACCACACTGTTTGTTTTTTCTTTATACTCTTCGTTTTCGGTATATTCAATAGCTTTATCAACAGCCGCCTTTGCGTCAATAAGTTTATATGTACCGGAATAGTTCGGAGCCGCAATTGAACCTCTTGCAGTGTCCATTATAATACTTTTTATCTGAGACCCGGTAAGATTGGGGTTTACCGAATACATCATTCCGGCTGTTCCGGAAACATGAGGTGCCGCCATTGAAGTGCCGCTACTATTCTTGTAATTGTTTTCCCGTACAGTACTGTAAATATCTTCTCCTGGAGCAACAACATCCACTCTTGTTCCAATGTTGCTGTAATCGGCATAATAGTATTGTTCATCCTCAAGACTGCCTGTAAAGCCTATTGAACCAACACATATTATATGGTTTATTACGTCAACTGATTGTATATTATTAAAAAAACTGTTGTATAAGGCGTTGGCTCCGCCTTTGTATGTCCCTGCGTCATCCTTTATATAGCCATATCCATTTTCGTTTTCATCAACTTTGAACATTAATCCATTGACATTTCCTGCAGATGTTACAATGACAAAATCGTATCCACGATCCAGTAATTTTTTCAAGAAGACCTGAAATATTTCAGAGTTTTTATTTATATAATTTAAAGCATTTATATTGCCGTGTGACGCTCCGAAACAAACATTTTGTCCGGTACTTAAGCTTAAGTTAATGACCCTAACATTTTTGGATATAAATAATGCAAAAGCATATTTATATCTTATTATGGGCATATGGGAATAAGATGAAAATGCATAACCATATAATTTATTTTTAGGACAAATCCCGGCTATATTGTTCACATGGTTTTCAGCGGCATCTTTTATTTCATTATTAAATATTGCTCCCATTATTCCGGCAACATGCGTTCCATGATCATCACCGATACTGTCGGGATTATCCCATACTTTTTCAAAATCCAGATCCCGATGATTTATGTCAAACATATTATCAAGCAGCCCGAGCTTTACCGTTTCCCTGTCTGCGTTTTCCGGTACGCTTTCGTCAAAATAATTCCAAGCCTGATCGGCTTTGATTGCCTTTATACCCCAGTCTATATATGCCGGATCTTTTCCGTCCCACCAGTCATAATCAGACGGAATATAATCTTCGTCCGTTTCAATAACGGTATTAAGTGAAGCATAATCAACTAACAGGTTATTCTGCAGTTCACCTATCAGAAGATATAATTCCTCCGATGTTGCCGCTGTATTCAATTCAATCTGATAATCGTTTGTAATCTCTATATAACCTACGATTTCCGCATTTATGCTTTCAGCCAGGGCGTTTATCTCATCAAAAGAAGCATTGTCTTTTGCAGTTAGCAATATCTGGTTGCGGACATAATAAATTCCGTTCCCGTCAAATTCAATATCCTCTTCGCTTTGAATATCTTTATAATATATTTTTCCTGTTCCCATTAAATCTGATTCTTCATCACTATTAATCGTATTATTTCCTTTTCTGACCTCTGTAAGCGAATATTCTGCAATTTCGGGAATACCTTTCTTTTTTCCGGAAAATCCTATCGTAACACTTGAATTACAGTAAATGATATTTGTATATGTACCCTTTAGAATATATTTTCCGTTTTCGGCAAATAATATTGAAGCTGCCCAGCTGTCGGTGATTTCTACAATAGTGAAATTGCTGTCAAAGCTTAATTCCCAGCACTCAATAGGTTTATCGGATGTATTTGAAATAACTATTTCGCCGTTAAAATTATCGTCCCATTCATCTGTTACCGTTAAATCAACAGTATAACCACTTTCTTTTGCAGTTCTTTTCTGACACATTTCAAAAGAATCGGGAGATCCCGTGAAATTTGCAAGGGTATATCCGAAAACCGCCGAGCTTTCGGGCTCAATAACAGCATTATGTCCGGCATTTTTTATGTATTTGCTGCCGTTATCGTCAGTTTCAAACGTGCCGTTCCAAAGATTTGTAATCTCACCACAGAAATCATAAGCAAGCATCCAGTTTTCAATAGCTTCCGTTCCTGTATTTTTTATTGTTACGGAAATATTTTGACTGTTGTCCCAAACATCTGCGACCTCATAATCTATAGTATATCCGTCATAAATATAAGACCTTAAGTTTGACTCCTCCGCATAAATACCGCCCGGCATTATGCCTAATAAGAGTGCAACTGTCATTAAAATACATATTAATCTTTTATTCATAGCTTTTATCTCCAATATAAGTTATTTATGTCTTTTCGAGTAATATGAAAGACTATAATTTAATCCAAACAGTTTAAAAGGAGTTATTTCTTCAGCTAAAGGATCACTATTAAAATCATAAAAATCGCCCCATCCGGTTAAAGTAATTATTTCCCTTTCGCCGTTCTCATTATTTCTTATGCCATATAATTCTCCATACCCATCTACAGAATCCGTAGGATTTTCACAATTTATAATTTCGCTGTTTTTATCTATTTGCATAAGTATTTTGTAATACTCAATCATTTGAACTTCTGATATTTTTAGGTTCTCCGGTTTAAGTACGCTACCGCTTAATTCGATCTCGGGGCACACAACGGTTTCCAATTCATCAAGCACATCAAGAACATTATAATATTTCTCCGGTTCTCTGTCTCTGAAATCATACAATTTGACGTTTCCGTCCTTCTCAACAAAAAATCCAAGGATATTTGTATCGTAATAACAATGTGACAACACAAAAACAATATCCGGCATACTGTTCATCAATTCCACCTCATCTGCTGTTAATTCTCTTTCTGTGGTGGTTTCTTCGGCGGTTACCGTTGCCTCTATTGTGGTTTCTGATGTTGCTTCTGTCGTTATTTCTAATGTTGTTTCTGTTGTTATTGTTGTTGTTGCTTCTGTCGTGATCTCTGTTAATGAAATTTCGTTTGAAGTTTGAGCGGCGATTGTTGCCGAAGTTGTTTCTTCCTCCGTCTGCGCTTCGCCGACAGCACTTTCACCGCACCCCGAAAACAGCGACAGGCATATTGCGGTTGAAATGATCAAAGCAAATACTTTTTTCAGCATAGATTTACCTCCAATAAAATAATCCGATTGCGTGTACAACTATATTGTAAAACAAAACGCATATTTTGTCAACAGTTAATAAACAAAATATGCGGATTTATATTTGCTTTTCGACCGTGCCGTTCCAAAGATTTGTAATCTCACCACAGAAATCATAAGCGAGCATCCAGTTTTCAATA
>JBJEQN010000068.1:0-11780 GCA_051881775.1 Oscillospiraceae bacterium
GTTGAGAACTTGAAGCCCTTGGTGTAGTCGAACTTTTCAACAGCCTTGATAAGACCAAGGTTGCCCTCCTGGATAAGGTCAAGGAACTGCATTCCTCTGCCAACGTATCTTTTTGCAATGGAAACAACAAGACGAAGGTTTGCTTCGGAAAGACGCTTCTTAGCCTTTTTGTCGCCCTTAGCCATTCTTTCGGCAAGCTCTATTTCCTCTTCCGCAGAAAGCAGAGGCACACGGCCTATTTCCTTAAGATATATCTTTACGGGGTCGTCAATGGCAATGCCTTCCGTGGAAAGGGAAAGCTCCAGGTCGTCCTCGCCCGTAAGCTCCAGAGGAAGGGAAAGGTCTGTGTCAATGTTGAAATCCTCGATGATCTCAATGTTCATATTGGTGCAGTTTTCGTAGAAATTCTCCATCTGATCCACATCGTATTCCAGATCCTCCAGAACATCCGTGATCTCCTTTGTGGAGAGCTTTCCGCTGATCCTGCCCTGTTCCATAAGGCTTTCTATGGTTCTTTTTTCAGCCATGATCTATACTTCCTTTCAAAAAATCCTTAATTCATTACTTGGATCTTTTCAGATTTTCAAAATAATCAAGAAAATCATCGTCGGATAGGCTTCCGGCGCTGATGCTTTTGTTTTTATATTCTTCAAGAATATTTATGTAATCGTCCAGAGCGGAACGGTTTATGTCAACGTTCCTGCCTGTAACGACAATTTCGGTTATTTTGCCCATTTCATCGGCGGAAAATTCACTTTGAAGCGACATAATATCAAATTCAACGGTATTTTTCAGCTTTTCGGCAAGTTTTTCGTAAACACGCCTGTTGAAATCCGTCACAAAAAGCTCGGGAGTGAGCCTTGATTCGATATAAGGCAGCTCGTCGGGATTTGCGGCAAGGTAGGCGATTATGCCCCTTTCCGCCTTGAACTCTTTTGGGTGAGCGGTGCTGTCGGGGTTTGCTCTGCGCTGAACGCTGAAGGTCTCCACCGCCTGCCGTTCTGCCTTGTCTGCGGAGCGGATATTCTGCTTTATAAGACCGTTGACCTGCTGGACAAGCATTTCACGGTTAACGCCGTTTTCCTTTGCAAGCCGTGAGATGTAGACCTCTCTTTCAATTGGAGAGGATATGTCCGCAAGCAGCTTTACACAGCGGCGCAGGTAGGTTATCTTGCCCTGTTCCGTGTCAAGGTCAAGCCCCGAAGCGCACTTGCGCAGTTCAAAATCAATTGCACCGTCGGAACGGTCAAGAAGCTGCCTGAACCTTGCCGCACCGAATTTTTTTATGTATTCGTCCGGGTCCTTTGCGCCCTCCATTTTGATTATCCTTGTTTCGGCGCCTGCTTCGGAGAGCAGGTTTATAGCCTTGTGTGTGGCAGCCTGCCCCGGCCCGTCGGAATCGTAGGAAATGATTATCTCGTCCGCATACTGCTTCATAAGCCTTGCCTGTTCGGGAGTAAGCGCCGTTCCAAGGGTCGCAACAACGTTTTCAAAGCCTGCCTGATTTATGGATATAACGTCCATATACCCTTCGGCAAGTATCAGCCGCCTTTCTTCCGATTTTTTGGCAAAATTAAGGGAAAAAAGGTTGCGGCTTTTCTTGAAAACGGGAGTGTCGGAGGAATTAAGGTACTTAGGACCACTGCCGTCAATAATTCTTCCGCCGAAAGCCACAACGTTGCCCCTTAAATCAATAATTGGGAACATCACACGGTCACGGAAGGAGTCAAAAACAGCGCCCTTCTGACTTCTTGTGCAAAGGTTCGCAGTAACAAGCTCGTCATCGCTGTAGCCCTTGTCACGGAGAAAATAATGCAGCCTGTGCCAGTCGTCGGGAGCGTAGCCCAGGCCGTATTTAACGATAGTCGCAGGGGTAAGCTGCCTTTCGGCAAAATACCGCCGTCCCTTTTCGCCCTCGGGGGATCTTGTCAGCGTGTCGTGGAAAAATCTTGCGGCGGTGCGGTTTATTTCCAGCACCCTTGCTTTGAGCCGTGAGAAGTCGTTGTTCTTGGCTTCATCGGGCATCTGCATACCTGCCCTGTCCGCAAGGAACTTTACCGCTTCTATATAGGACAGGTTCTCTATTTTCATCGTAAAGGTTATAACGTCGCCGCCCGTTCCGCAGCCGAAGCAGTAAAAGCTCTGATTTTCGGTGTAGACCACACAGGAAGGCGACTTCTCCGAATGAAAAGGGCAAAGGCAAGCATAGTTCCGTCCGCTTCTTTTCAGAGTAACATATGACGACATCATCGTGTCAATGGGATTATTCTGTTTTAATTCATATATAAAATTTTCCGGCAAAGCCATATAAAAACACCACTGGTTAAATTCGGAATTAGGAATTCGGAATGCGGAATTATTGGCGCTGCGCCCAATTCGGTTAAATCGGGACGGGAAACCCGTCCCCTACATTAATTATTTCATTTAGCGAAGCGCTCATAATTCCGAATTACGCATTCCGAATTCCGAATTAATTTAAAGTTTCGCGTCTCTCCAGCCCTTTGGGATGTAAAGCTCCTCATAAACGCTGATAGCATAGCTGTCGGTCATGCCTGCAATGTAGTCGCAGACCGCACGGTCGGGATTGAATCTTGCCATTATCTTCTTGTAATCATCGGGCAGTTTGTCCGGATTTTTCAGGAAATAACGGTACAGCCGCTCAACAAGCATCTTCGCCTTTGATTCCTCCGCCTTTGCAACGGAATTGCGGTAAACGTTGGCAAACATAAAATCGCTCAGTGTGCCAAGCGCCTTTTCCACCTCGTCCGACATATGGATATTTTCCGCTCCGTTGCCGATTATTGAGGTGATAAGAGTGGTTATACGCTCGCTTTTTGAGTGACCGAGAATGTCGGTTGCAGTCTTGGGCAGATCATTTTCGGTTATCATTCCTGCTCTTATGGAGTCGTCTATATCGTGGTTGATGTAAGCAATTTTATCCGCAAGACGGACTATGTAGCCCTCTCTTGTGGCGGCTATCTTGTTGGTGTGGCAGACAATGCCGTTCTTGACTTCGTATGTAAGGTTAAGACCCTTTCCTTCCTTTTCGATGTAGTCAACAACTCTTACCGACTGGTCGTAATGGGTGAAGCCTGTGGGGCATATTTCGTTCAGCACCATTTCTCCTGCGTGACCGAAGGGGGTGTGTCCAAGGTCGTGTCCGAGGGCAACGGCTTCGGTAAGGTCTTCGTTGAGCCTCAGCGCACGGGAAATAGTCCTTGCTATCTGTGATACCTCAAGAGTATGTGTAAGGCGTGTTCTGTAATGGTCGCCAACGGGGTCAAGAAAGACCTGCGTCTTGTGTTTAAGACGGCGGAAGGAATTGCTGTGGAGGATACGGTCTCTGTCACGCTGGAATTCCGTTCTTATAGGGCATTTCGGCTCCGGCTTTGCACGCCGCCCCGAATTTTTGGAGGTGCAGGCAAAATCGCAGAGCGTACCCAGTTCCATAACCTCGGTTTGTTCTCTGACAGTCATTTCAGCAGCGCTCCTTTCATATTGGCAGACGGTTTAACGTCTGCTTCTTTCAAATTTCTACACTTAAATACAATTTAAGAGCCAAAAAACCCTCTTTTAAAAACAATTTTCGTATGTTTTAACAATTTTATCAGGCAAAATTCCCGAATATCTCTTCACCTTGCACAAAGTTCAGCCTGCCGTTGGTAATATCGGTCAGCTTCAGCTTTAGCTTTTCCGCAAAGGCTTTTTTCACAAGCAGGCTTACCGTAACGTCCGTTCCGAAATCCGTGTCCGTTATTTTCACCTCAAATTCGGGGAGAACGTAGGAAATTTTGCCGTAAAGGTCGTAATCAACGGTTATTTTCACGGGATAAGCGGCGCACATTATCATTTTTTCCGCAGCGTCAACGGCAATTTTCGCAGAATGGGAGTATGCCCTTACAAGTCCGCCGCCGCCGAGAAGTATTCCGCCGAAATATCTTGTCACCACGCAGCATACGTCCGTAAGCCCCTCTTTTTTCAGCACATCAAGAACGGGAACTCCAGCCGTACCCTGAGGCTCTCCATCGTCGGAATACCTTGATGTGTTTCCCTCACGGAGAATGTAGGCGTAAACGTTATGTGTGGCCTTGCGGTGTTCCGAGCGTATTTTTTCAATAAAGCTCACCGCTTCTTCATTTGTGGTCACAGGGGCGATATATCCGATAAATTCCGACTTTTTCTCCGTGAACGTATCGGACGCAAAGGCTTTTACCGTTGAATAATCCTCCATGAGAGCATCTCCTTTCAATGAAAACAGCCTGCGTAAAGATCACTTACGCAGGCTGCGGTAATTTCTGACGGAAAATTACTTATCCATACCGAAACGCTTCTTGAATTTGTCAATACGTCCGCCTGTGTCAACAAGCTTCTGCTTACCTGTAAAGAAAGGATGACACTTGGAACAAACTTCGACTCTGATATCGGACTTTGTGGAACGTGTCTTGATCACATTTCCGCAAGCGCAGGTAATGGTAGTTTCCTGATAATCAGGGTGGAGACCTTCTTTCATTATTAACACCTCATCTCTGTTTATATTATATGATTAGCATAGCAGCCCATCACATAACACGGACAGTAGTGCTATTTAACAATCACTTACGGAAAAATATTATATCACAATGTTCAAGGTTTGTCAAGCACTATTTTTCAAAAAACTGCATTTTACTTGCGTTAACGGTATGTTTTTAAATGTAATATATAGGACATATAATATACATACTTTATTAACCATAAATATGTTATAATATAATTACTTAAATAAGGAAAATCAAAAAACAAGTTAAAAATCTTTCAAAAAAGCGTGGTAAGGATTATGAATAGCTGTTCTTATTCGGATAATCTCATGAGCATTTTTCTGCGCCGTAAATTTTCCTGCTGCTTTCATTACGACGTAAAAACAAAAACATCTGAATACAGATGCAATTTCCCAAAGGAGGCTCTTTTCAATCTGCAGGCGGGCGACCCGGTGGAAGGGCTGCTTTTAAGCTCTGCTGTCTGCGGTCCCGACAAAACGGCTGTTGCCGAATTTTATAAGGACTACAGAAGGTCTGTCAATGAAAAAAGTGGGGAAAAATACATTGATACCCTTATAAGAGCAAATATTAACGGAGAAAATATCACAATGAGCCTTGCCGTTCAGGTGGATACAGACGAGAACGGACTTGCCTGCGGTATGACGGGATATATGGCTTCCGTTTCCAATTTCGGCGGTTCACAGCAGACAAAGGCGCCCTTCCCCGTTGACGTTGTAATGAAAAAAATGCTGACAACAAAGGAGAATTTTGCCGTTATTCAGCTTGACATCATTCGCTTTAAGCTGCTAAACGAGGAACACGGTGAAGCTGCAGGCGACGCTGTTCTTGAATATATCCGCACCAATCTCGGCAGAGTGTGGGGCAGAGATGCCGTTTCCGCAAGATTCGGCGCAGATATTTTTACCGTATTTACCGAGTATTCCGATATAAACGAGCTTGAAGAGCATATAGAAAAGGTCTGCGCAGAGCTTCAGCAGTTCGGGGATATAAAGTACAAGTTTTCCTTCGGCATATATCTTGTGAACGATAAAAATGTTCCGCTGAGAACAATGACCGACAACGCCGCTATTGCACGAAAAAGCGCAAAGGACAATGCGGCAAGACCTATCAAATACTTCGAGGAGAAATTCAACGCCGAGCTGCATAACCGTCATGAGATCGAATCGGAAATGCAGAACGCACTTGAAAGCGGACAGTTTCAGATATATCTTCAGCCAAAATGCCGTATCGGTGACGGAAAGGTCATCGGCGCAGAGGCTCTTGTAAGATGGATACACCCCGAAAAGGGCGTTGTTCCGCCGGACAAGTTTATTCCCGTATTTGAGGCTAACGGCTTTATCGAGCAGCTTGACCGTTATGTTCATACGCAGGTCTGCCGTATACTGCGGAAATGGATAGACGCAGGCATCGACTGTATACCTGTTTCCGTCAATGTTTCAAGGATATATCTGGGAAACCCGAGGCTTGCTCTTGGCATAAAGCAAATTGTGGAGCAGTACCGTGTACCCATTGACCTGTTCCAGATAGAAATAACGGAGACCTATGAAAACAGGGAAGCCGAGGCTTCGATAAACACCTTCAAGGACTGCGGCTTCACTCTTCTTATGGACGATTTCGGCTCGGGCTATTCTTCTCTTAACACCCTTAAAAACACAAGATTTGACGTAATAAAGCTGGACAGGGAGTTTTTCGGAAAGTCCATGATGACGGAAAGAGGACAGAAGATAGTCAGCCATACTATTGCCATGACCAACGATATAGGTCTTGAGATAGTTGCCGAGGGTGTTGAGACCAATGAGCAGGCGGCTTTCCTTGACAAAAACGGCTGTAAATTCGCACAGGGCTATCTTTTTTCAAAGCCCGTACCCCTTGACGAGTTTGAAGAAAGGTATTTCGGGAGAGCTTTGCCTCAGGAATAGTTAAAATAATCAACCGCAAAGCGGAATAAAGTTTACGTCTGCGAAGCGGAATAAAGTTTACGTCCACGCTTTTCAAAGGGTGGCAGGGGTCAAGGGGGCAGCGCCCCTTGTCGCTCTCCGCAGAGAGCGAAATCCCCTAAACTATAGCGCATAACAAAGTAACAGCAAAGCAAACAAAGCAACAAATCCAAAGGCGCAATTCACATCAAAAAGAGGAACCAAGTGAAGTGTTGCATAACACAAAACTTGCGGAACCGACTATGTGAATTGCGCCATTTCTATCCAATATAAACAAAGTATCCTCGGATAAAAATATACTGAGCAAAGCGAAGTGTATTTTTATCCGACACGACAAATTAAATTCGGAATTCGGAATGCGAAATTCGGAATTATAGGCGTTTTACCTTAATATGCCGTGTTATCAAATCGGGCGCACACTGTGCGCCCCTACAGAAAAATGTGAAAAATGCTGATTTTGTGCGGAAAAACTACAGATAAAGTACGTCTTGTCGCAGTAAAATGTTCGTCGCTGCGCTCCTTACATTTTACTGCGAGGGGTACTTTGTTTTTATGGGATAGAAATAGGCGCAATTCACATAGTTGGTTCCACGAGTTTTGTGTTATATAACACATTTCTCGGTTCCGCTTTTGAATGTGAATTGCGCCTTTGTTAACTTTTACTTTGCTGTTTTTAACGCTGCAATGCGTTGCACCTTAGTTTTGGGGTGTTTCGCTCTCTGCGGAGAGCGACTTAGGGGCTCCGCGCCCCTAAGAACCTGCGCCAAAGGGACTCATCCCTTTGGAATCCCATTATTTTGGCGTATTTTATCTTTACTCAGAAACCAAGTATCTTCTTGAAGTCGTCTGCGATCTTGGTCTGGAGTTCGCTTGCTTCTTCCTGAGTTTTACCCGTAGTGGTATAGTAAGCCTTTATCTTAGGCTCTGTACCGGAAGGACGGATAATTACGGATGCACCGTCTGTAAGCACGAATGTGAGAACATCCGACTTGGGCAGGGTTATCATTGTCTTGCTGCCGCTTGCTGTATTGGTGGAAGTGCTTGCAAGGTAATCGTCAAAGCGTGTTACTGTAAGTCCGCCGATGGTCTTGGGTGTATTTGTGCGGAGGTCTGACATGATCTCCTTCATTCTCTCCATACCTGTTACGCCTTCGCAGGTGAAGGACTGCTGAGAGTGCTTGTAAACGCCGTACTTAGCGTACATATTCTCTCTTGCCTGAAGGAGTGAGATGCCCTTTGTGCGGTAGAATGCAGCCATTTCACAAATGAGCATTGAAGCCACAACTGCGTCCTTATCTCTTACATAAGAGCCTGCAAGGTAGCCGTAGCTTTCCTCAAAGCCGAAGATGTAGCGGTTTTCCTCGCCCTTTGCTTCAAGGAAGCCTATCTGCTCACCGATAAACTTGAAGCCTGTGAGAACGTTTATCATCTTTACGCCGTATTCATCGGCAATTTTCTGTGCAATATCCGTTGTAACGATAGTCTTTACAGCAACGGGGTCAGCAGGCATTGTGCCCAGCTTTGTCTTTTCGGAGCAGATATATTCAAGGAGCATTGCACCCACTTCGTTGCCTGTGAAAAGAACGTAGCCGTTGTCGGAGGGAACTGCGATTCCCACACGGTCGCAGTCGGGGTCTGTTGCAAGGAGAAGGTCAGGCTTTACAGTTTCGCAGAGCTTAAGACCGAGAGCAAGTGCTTCCTTTATTTCGGGGTTGGGGTAAGGACAGGTGGTGAAGTTTCCGTCGGGATATTCCTGCTCGGGAACAACGGTAACGTCCTTGATGCCTATCTTGTCAAGGATAGCTCTGACCGGCTTGTTGCCTGTGCCGTTAAGAGGGCTGTAAACTACCTTTAAGCCGCTTGAAGCAACGAGATCTGTGTGTATGCCCTGCTTTGAAACGTTGTCAAGGTAGCTGTCGATAACGTCCTTGCCGATATAGTTGATAGAACCGTCAGCAACGCCGTCCTCAAAGGGGATGTACTTTGCGCCGCCGAACATAGGAACGCTGTTTATGTTTTTAAGAACGATCTCTGCAACGCCGAGAGTGATCTGGCAGCCGTCGGAGCCGTAAACCTTGTAGCCGTTGTACTTTGCAGGGTTGTGGCTGGCGGTGATAACGATACCTGCGCTGCAGCCCAATGCTCTTACCGCATAGGAGAGCATAGGAGTAGGCATAAGCTCGGAATAGATGTGTACCTTGATGCCGTTTGCAGCAAGAACGGAAGCAGCAGTTTTAGCGAAAACGTCCGACTTGATTCTGCTGTCGTAAGCAATAGCAACGGAAGGGTTAGCAGGGAATGCTTCCTTAACGTAGTCTGCAAGACCCTGTGTTGCACGGCGGACGGTATAGATGTTCATTCTGTAGGAGCCTGCGCCGATAACGCCTCTCAGACCGCCTGTGCCGAATTCAAGGTCACGGTAAAATCTATCTTTAATTGCTTCTTCATCGTCTGCAATGGACTTCAGCTCGTTCTGAAGGTCGGGGTCTTCGGTTGCCTTTTCACACCAGAGGGAATACAGTTCTTTTTCGTTCATAAAAGTCACCTCATAAATAAATTTTTGCGTGTTTTTATAAGCACATAGCTTTGATAAAATTATATCATACTTTATTGCAAATGGAAATAGGTTTAATAATTTTTTAACAACTGTTTAAACGAAAAAACATAATAAAATATTACGATAACGTTTACTTTTCAAAACCGTGTGAAAAACGGAATAAAAAGGTTGTCAAGACTTAATAATAATGGTATAATTATTAAGACAATACCGCACAAAGACCGCCTACGGCTTTGTGTACGCCCTGCTTGCATATTTTCCGTCATATTGCACCAAAACTCCAAGGCAAACGATATTTAATGCGAAGCGGTCGTTTGCCTTAAATACAACAAAGTATTCCTGCGTCGTTTTGATACAATCTGACGAAAAATCTGACAGTTCAATTTTATTGAACATCGCAATTTTCGCACACAATCTTTGTGCGGTATTGCCTTATGTGAATTTTATTCCCGAAAGGACAGAAAAGCCATGAATTTTGAAAAAACCACAGGATTTTTTAAAAGCTCAAACGGGCTTTACAACACCGCTTATTACATTTACACTCCCGTTAACGAAAAGGCAAGGGGAGTTGTGCAGATAGTTCACGGAATGTGCGAATATATTGCAAGATACGAGGATTTTATCGACTTCCTTTGCAGCAAGGGCTTCATTGTCTGCGGAAACGACCACATCGGTCACGGTTCTTCCGTAAACAGCGAGGACGACCTTGGCTTTTTCGGCGACAAAAACGGCTGGAGATACCTTGTCAAGGACGTTGTCACCCTTACAAGAATGATGCAGGAAAGATACGCTTCCTTCCCTTACTATATCCTCGGTCACAGCATGGGTTCTCTTGTTGTGAGAACAACTCTTGCGAAGTACAGCGAGCTTTATGACGGTGCGCTCATTCTCGGTACAATTTCCCTCCGCTTCGGTGCGGACGCCTGCCTTGCTGTGATAGAATCTGCCGCAAAAATAAAGGGCAAGCGTTTCCGTTCAAAGGCTCTTGACCGAATGATGTTCGGAATGTCAAATATGAAGATAGAAGACCCCCTTACCGACTATGACTGGGTATCAAGCGACAGAAATGTTATCGACAAATACGCCGCAGACCCCTACTGCACCTTTATTTTCACCGTACAGGCAATGTACGACCTTGTTATGCTTGTAAAATACGTTTCAACGAAGGACTGGGCGGAAAAGGTGGCGGATTATCTGCCCGTGTTCATTGCAGGCGGCTCCGACGACCCCGTTGGCAGATACGGCAGATGCCTTACCGACCTGTTCAAGAGAATGACCGACGCAGGCTCCGAGGACGCAGAGCTGCACATTTACCCCGGTATGCGCCACGAGATACTCAACGAGGTGGACAAGCAGGAGGTCTATGACGATATTCTGGACTGGCTTGAAGAACACATGGAAAACTGTTAAGGAGAATCGGTATGTACGCAAAGGTAAACAGCCTTGGTCTGTTCGGACTGAACGCATTTCCCGTTGATGTTGAGATAGAAACAAGCAGAGGCACTCCCTCGTTTGACATAATCGGACTTGCGGACACGGTAATAAGAGAGAGCCGTGAGCGCATAAGGGCGGCTCTCCGTGCTTCATATATCAACTTTCCGCTGTCAAGGATAATCGTTAACCTTGCTCCTGCGGACACGAAAAAGACGGGCAGCGCCCACGACCTTGCCATTTTTACGGCGCTGCTCTGCATAACGGGAAACATCACCGCAGACATATCCAAATCTGCGTTTATCGGCGAGGTTTCCCTTAACGGCGATCTGAGAGGGGTAAACGGCGTTCTGCCAATGGTGCTGCTTGCGAAAAAAGAGGGCTTTACGCAGGTGTTCGTTCCCGAAATAAACGCCTACGAAGCAAGCGTTGTGGAAGGCATAAAGGTTTACGGCGTAAGGAACACAGCCGACCTTATAAAGCACTTTGACGGCAGTGCTCCCATTGCTCCACAGCCTGCATATAAGGTCAGGGAAGCGGAGCGTTTCGACACGGTGGATTTTTCCGAGGTAAAGGGTCAGAAAACGGTGAAAAAGGCGCTTGAAATTGCTGCGGCAGGTGGACATAACGTGCTTATGATAGGCGCTCCCGGCTCGGGCAAGTCAATGATGGCGAAAAGGATAACCACCATACTGCCGGGAATGACCTTTGAGGAATCCGTTGAGACTACCAACGTTCATTCCATATGCGGAATACTTGACCCGGACACTCCTCTTGTAACCAAGCGTCCCTTCCGCTCGCCCCACCACACAATTTCCTCGGTAGGACTGTCCGGCGGCGGCTCCGTTCCTCACCCGGGAGAAATTTCCCTTGCGCATAACGGGGTGCTTTTCCTTGACGAGCTTGCGGAATTTGCCCGTCCGACGCTGGAGGTGCTTCGTCAGCCCCTTGAGGACAAAAAAATAACCATTTCAAGGGAAAGCGGCACGGTTACATACCCTTGTTCGTTTATGCTCATAGCGGCAATGAACCCCTGTCCCTGCGGCTATTTCGGACACCCGAACCATGAGTGCCGCTGCACAAAAAATCAGGTCACGGCGTATCTTTCAAGGATAAGCGGACCCATGCTTGACCGCTTTGATATACACTGCCGCATAAATCCCGTTGATTTTGAGAGTATGTCCTCGGCAGCAAAGGAAGAATCCTCTGCGGCAATAAGGGAGCGTGTGCTTAAAGCAAGAGAAATACAGACCGCACGCTTCAAGGGTACGGGCATAACCTGCAACGCAGGTATTTCCGACGGACTTATAGCGGAAGTGT